>JAHFHJ010000017.1 GCA_023246985.1 Candidatus Omnitrophota bacterium
GGGTTGCCCCAATTTCAACTTCGTTAAAATTGATAGGTATTGGGACTACTTCGGCTTCGCCAGAAGAAACTTCAGCTCTTTCATGAAGTGGCTCACATCCTGGAAGTCACGGTAGACGCTCGCAAAACGCACATACGCCACTTGATCGATCTTCGCAAGCCGCTGCATAATGAATTCTCCGATGACGCGCGACGGAACCTCCCGGTCGTATTTCTCGCGCACGGTCGTCTCAAGATCATCGGCGATCTTGTCCTGGGCCGCAAGCGGCACGGGGCGTTTCTCGCAGGCTTTGTACACCCCGGCAAGAACCTTGGAACGCTCATAGGCCTCGCGGCGTTGGTCCTTTTTCACGACGAACATCGGAATTTCTTCAACGCGCTCGTAGGTTGTGAACCGTTTATGACACGCCGTGCACTCGCGACGGCGACGGACGACTTCCCCTTCATTCGCCGCGCGCGAATCGATCACCTTGTCCGAATCCTGTTTACAAAAAGGACAGCGCATGAATACTCGTTTTTTATTGAAGTTCCGGATAAAGCGGGAACTTCGGGGTCAAGGCCTCGACCCGCGAGCGGACTTGGGCGAGATTCGCTTCATCCTCCGGGGCCTTGAGCGTTTCATCGATAAGTTCCGCGATAAGCTCCATTTCCTTTTCTTTCATTCCGCGCGTGGTGATGGCCGGTGTTCCCAATCGCACTCCGGAACCCTTGAAAGGCGATTCCTTGTCGAAGGGGATCATGTTCTTATTGACCGTGATCTTCACTTGATCCAAAAACTCCTGAACCTGTTTTCCGTTAAACCCCTTCACGGTCACATCCACGAGCATGAGATGATTATCCGTGCCGCCGGAAACGATTCTCCAACCCCGCGCGGCCATCGCGCTCGCGAGGGTCCTGGCGTTCTTCACGATCTGCGCGCTATATTCCTTAAAATCCGGTTCGAGGGCTTCCTTCAAAGCAACCGCCTTGGCCGCAATCACATGCATCAGCGGTCCGCCCTGGATGCCCGGAAAAACCGCCAGATCGATCGCCTTGGCATATTTTTCTTTACAGAGGATCAGCCCCGCGCGGGGCCCCCGGAGCGTTTTATGCGTGGTGGTCGTTACGACGTCGGCATGCGGAATGGGACTCGGATGATGTCCGGTCGCCACAAGACCCGCGAAATGGGCCATATCGACCATCAACAAAGCCCCGACTTTGTCCGCGATCTCCCGGCCCCGCTTAAAATCAATGACCCGGGGATACGCCGACGCCCCCAACAGGATCATTTTGGGTTTGTGTTCTTTCGCGAGGCGTTCCAGTTCGTCATAATCGATCTGTTCGTTCTTCGGGCTCACGCCGTAAGGAATGATCGTGTAGAACTTGCCGGAATAATTCATCTTGTGGCCATGCGATAAATGGCCGCCATGCGTCAGGTCCATGCCGAGGATTTTGTCCCCCGGCTCGAGCAAAGCCATAAAAACGGCGATGTTCGCCGAGGTTCCGCTATGAGGCTGGACATTCGCGTGCTCCGCGCCAAAAAGTTGCTTCGCGCGGTCGATCGCGAGCCGTTCCACCACATCCACATTTTCGCAGCCGCCGTACCATCGCTTGCCCGGATAACCTTCCGCATACTTATTGGTCAGAACCGACCCCATCGCCTCAAGCACCGCAAGCGACGTGAAATTCTCGCTCGCGATCAGCTCGATATTCTCATTCTGCCGGCGGACCTCCGCGCGAATCGCTTTATAAATATCGGGGTCGGATTTTTTGAGCCGCGTCTGGTCAATGATGCTTTTGCTCATAAGTCCTAATTTTTTTAATACGGATTTCATGACGTCCCCTTTCAAAAGGCGTGTTGAGCCAGGTATCCACGAGCGGAAAAACAATGTCCCGGGGCAAAAACCCGGCGCCCAGGATCAGCATGTTGGAATCATTATGGCATCGCGAGAGACGCGCCTGCTCGATATTCTGGCAAAGCGCCGCGCGGACCCCGTCGACCTTATTGGCCGCGATCGCGCTCCCGATCCCGGTGTAGCAGATCCCGATCGCCCGGTGACATTCCTTGCTCGCTACTTTTTCCGCCGCGGCAAAAATAAAATCCGGGTAATCACAGGACTCTTCGGAAAAAGCGCCGCAATCGATCACGTCGAAATTCTTGTTCTTGAGGAACTCGATCAAAACGTTCTTGAGTTGGATGCCGCGGTGATCGGTCGCGATCGCGATCTTGGGTTTCATCATAATCTTTTTCGCCTTTTCAGGTTAATCCAGTTGAAGGATCCGGTCCATGTGGTGTTTCATTTTCTTTTCGATATCAAGCAGGGTCTTCTCGTAAACGTTCATTCCCATCCCGACCGGATCTTCCACGCTCAGCGTGATCAGCTTTCCTTTCACGGACGGCAACATTTGAGCAATATCCTCCGCGTGCCGCGATGTCATCACCAAAACAAGATCGGAACTCCAAAAATCCCCTTTTCGGCAAGCATGGCTTCGAAATTTCCCAAGATCGATATCGTGGTTTCGCATCACGAACTCCGCCTCGGGCGCGCAGGGCAACCCATCCCGGGCGCCCGTACCGCACGAAATGACCTCGATCTCGGCCGACAGTTCCCTTTTCTCGATCTCGCGCTTAAGCCACCCCTCCGCCATCGGCGAACGGCAGGAATTCCCCGTACAAACGAGCAACACGCGCTTGCGAGGACACTTCCCGGATTGGATCTTTTCGACGGCTTTTTCAACCTCAGCGCCATGCGCTCCCTTGCGAAGGATCACAGGCGCCTCTTCAGTCAGATCCACGATCGTTGAGTCAAGCATCAGGTCGGTTTTCCCGCCATCGATCAGCCGGTCAAAAGAGCCTTGCAATTGTTCGGCCACCTGGTGGGCCGTATGCGGCGACGGTTGGCCGCTTTTATTCGCGCTCGTCGCGACCAGCGGTTCTCCCACCTCCTGAATCAAAGCGATCGCGATCTTGTTCTTCGGGAACCGTATTCCGATCTTATGCCCGCCTAAGTCCGGAACCACCAAAGTCACCGGCCCCGGCCAGAACTGCCGCGCCAGCGCGCGCACCAGCGGCGTCTTTTGGACCTTCAACTTATCGAGCATCGCCCAATCACTGACGTGATAAGTAAAAGGTTTCTTATCCGAACGCCCCTTGATCTCACAAAGCTTCTTTTCGATCCCCGGCGCGCCCATGCGTCCGCCGATTCCGTAAACGGTTTCCGTGGGAAACGCGATCACTTTGCCTTCTTTACAGGCGTTCGCCACTTCCCGGATTCGCGCCATGTCAGGATCATGCGCGTCAATCTTAATCACTCCGGCCGTTCCCGTCACGATTTTCTCAAAGCCTCCGTGTGCCGCCCCATTTACTTTCGGATCTTCTCCTGCAATCTTTGATTCTTTTCCTGACAGCTTTTGGCCATGGCACTTTTGTATTTCGCAAGCTTTTCGACCAGCTTCGCGTCCGAAAGCGCGAGGATCTGAACCGCGAGCAACCCCGCATTTTTCGCGCCCGATTTTCCGACCGCGACGGTCGCCACAGGGACCCCCGCGGGCATCTGGACCGTCGCGAGAAGCGCGTCCATGCCGTTCAACGCCGTCGCCGCGAGAGGGATCCCGATCACGGGAAGCGTCGTGTTCGCCGCAATCGCGCCTGCAAGATGCGCGGCGGCCCCCGCTCCGGCAATGATCACTTTTTTCCCTTCTTGGGCCGCGTTCGCGGAAAATTTAGCGACAAGATCCGGCGTCCGGTGCGCCGACATCACCTGCATCTCGTAGGACACGCCGAAATCCTTGAGCACGTCGGCGCACTCTTGCATCACTTCCAGGTCTGAATCACTTCCCATCACGATCGAAACGAGCTTCGTCATCGTAATACCTCCATGGCCTTGGGGCCGATGTCGCGGCGGCAAAAACAACCTTCGAAATGAATGCCGGAGATCACTTGATAAACACGGTCATGCGCGGCCTTCAGCGTATCTCCCCACGCGGTTACGGCTAACACGCGACCTCCGTCCGTTACGACCTCTTGTCGCGCGTTAAGCGCGGTGCCGGCGTGAAAAACCGCCACATCGTCTTGCCCTTTCACGGCTTCAAGCCCGCGGATCGGAAAACCTTTTTCATAAGTCCCCGGATAACCGCCCGAGACCATCACGACCGTGAGGCATGCTTTGTCGTGCCATTCAAGGGTTTCTGTCTCAAGACGCCCGCCGGCGATTTGCATCAAAACAGGCAGAAGATCGGAACGCAAACGCGGCAGGATCACCTCCGTCTCAGGATCCCCGAACCGACAATTATATTCCAACACGAACGGCCCATCCTTGGTCATCATGATCCCCGCGTAAAGCACGCCATGATACGGCCTCCCGTCCCGGGCCATTCCCTCAAGGATCGGACGCACCGCGATATCAATGATGGCCCCGATCTCTTGTTCGGGGATCTTCATGCTGGGCGAAAAAGCGCCCATCCCCCCCGTATTCGGCCCGCGATCATGATCATAGACCCGTTTGTGGTCCCGAGCGCTTGCAAGCGGGAGGATCTTCTTTCCATCCGTCAGCACGAGGATTGAAAGCTCTTCGCCTTCCAGCTTCTTTTCGATCACGACTTTGGAACCGGCCTCGCCGAAAAGTTTTTCTTCCATCATTTGTCCGAGTGTCGCGACCGCCTGCTCGGCGCTATCGCAGATCACCACGCCCTTGCCCGCGGCAAGCCCGTCCGCCTTGATCACGGCGGGCATCTCGGCTTCGATCACGTAATGTTTGGCTTCTTTAACGTGGGTAAAGACCTCGTAGGCCGCGGTCGGCACGCCGTACTTGGTCATCATTTCCTTCGAGAATGCCTTACTGCCTTCCAAAAGCGCCGTATCCCGGGTCGGACCGAACACCTTCAAACCTTGGGAGTGGAATTTGTCCCAGATCCCGGCCACAAGCGGCGCTTCGGGCCCGACAAGAGTCAGATCGATTTTTTCGCGAAGCGCGAATGCCAGAAGTCCGTCGATATCATGAGCTGGGATCGCGACGCATTCCGCGTGTTGGGCGATCCCCGCGTTTCCCGGCGCCGCGTAAAGCTTGGTCAGAAGCGGGCTTTGGGCGAGCTTCCACGCAAGCGCGTGTTCCCTGCCGCCGGAACCCACCAAAAGAACTTTCATCCCGTTAGCAACCTCCCTGTGAAAACCGGTGAAATGCGCCCGATCTTGCCCTACACCCGATTCCAGACCGGGTCTGGCATGGGGTATAAATCTTTCATTCGATTTCGAATAATTTTTGATTTTGCGGTAACTTTAAATAATTTTTTTGGGTGATCACTTTTTTGCCGCTTTTGCGCTCAAGCTCTTGTCTCGCGTTGCCCGCGACTGTGCCGCCTTCAAGTGCGGCTTGCCTGTTCTCGCCAAACCCTTGAGCGTCCCTACTGACGGCAATCTCTTTGGTTGATGCTTTTCCGAGCATTGAAAATATAAGTTCCAGATCGACCATGTGATCCCGGAGGTTTTCCCGTTTGAGCCCTTTATGTTTCTTGTGGGCGGAGGGCGTCAAGCCAAATGTCGCCTTCGAAATTTCTGCGGTCAGAATTTCATATTCCTTTTGTTGTCTGATCCCGCGTTGTTTCCACTGATCCGTGAGCTCCTCGCGTATCGCGATTCCGCGCATCCGCTTTTCAATCCAGTCATCGCTATAGCCTTTTGCCTTATAGAGTGCCCGTGTTCTTTTCGTGGCAAGTTCGGGATTTTCGATCTCCTGGATCCGCTCGTAGCCAACCCGGGACAGCCATCGCTTGAACGGCTCTGCCTTGGGAGATGAAAATGGATTGAATCATGCGAAAAATGCCTTCCGTATTGGCACAGTTGAGTTTTTGGACGCCCCCGGCGATTTTCACAGGAAGGGGGGTGGCAATTTGCCCCCACCCTTTAGAAAGCTCCGGGTCTCTTCGGCGCATATCTTTGATATAGCCGTCCGGTTGAACGGAATCTGTCAACGCGGCCACAACATCCACAATCACGAACCACCACTCGTTATTATGGATGATTTTTCTGATTTCGCGTTTCCTGAAAATCGCGATCCTGGTTGTCGTTATTTCCTTGTTCATATTTCCCCGGTTTGAACTCATGCGATGGTGACTCCGATCTCTTTTGTGATTTTCCCGATTGCCCAGGAATTCAGTTTGGAAGCTTTCAGAATCTTTTGGGCGGCGCCCCCATGACGCTTCTCAAGGATCACGACCATCCCGATCCCCATGTTGAAGGTCTTGTGCATTTCACGCTCGGAAATGCCTCCGGATTTTTGCGCGATGCGGAAGATCTCCGGAACTTTCCATGAATCACGATTCACGCGGGCGCCGAGGCCTTTCGGGATCACGCGAGGCAGATTGTCATAGAAACCGCCTCCCGTGATATGGACGATGCCTCGGACCGCGATTTTTTTCACAAGCGCCAGCACCGGTTTTACATAGATGAGGGTCGGCGTCAAAAGTCTTCGGCCCAGAGGTCCGCTCAATTCTTTTTCGGAAAAAATCTTGCGTATCAGCGAATACCCGTTCGAATGGAACCCTGAGGATTGAATTCCAAGAAGGATATCCCCGGCTTTGATCTTCTTTCCCGTCACAACCTTTTTGCGGTCCACCGCGCCGACCGAAAATCCCGCGACGTCGTATTGCGCCGCAAGCGCTTTCTTTTTATCGGAATAAAAACCGGGCATGATCGCCGTCTCACCGCCCGCGAGCGCGCACCCGGCCCGACGGCAACCCTCGGTGATCCCTTTAAGAACCTCTTCGATCACGCGCGTCTGGAATTTTCCGGCGGCATAATAATCGAGAAAAAAAAGCGGACGCGCGCCGGAAGTGATCAGATCGTTCACGCACATCGCCACAAGATCGATCCCGATTGTGTCGTGTTTGCCGAGCAGGCGCGCGAGCTCTAATTTGGTCCCCACGCCGTCCGTGGAAGCCACAAGAAGAGGATCCTTGATGCCGGCCTTCCGGAGATCAAAAAGAGAAGCAAACCCGAGCATATCACCGCAGACGCCCGGAACGCGAGTTGAGCGAATCCATCCCGCAATCTTCCGGTTATACGCGGGATCCCCTTTCAGATGCGGCACTCCCGCCTTTTCATAGGTCCAGGCGCTCATATTTTGCAGCAATTTCTTTTGTTCTCCAGCTTGTATTTATCATCCGCATCGTAGATCTTGGTCGGATATTTTCCCGTATAACACGCCGCGCAAAAATCTTCGGGTTTTTGCGTCGTCGCGCCAAGCATTCCTTCAAGACTGAGATAACCCAGCGTATCGACATTCAGAAATTTTTTGATCTCCTCCATGCTGTTATTGGCCGCCAGCAGGTCCTTCTTGAATGGAAAATCGATCCCGTAAAAACAAGGAGAAATATGCGGCGGACCGCTGATCCTCATGTGCACTTCTCTGGCGCCCGCGCCTCTCAGGAGTTTCACGCGGCTCTTGGCCGTATTGCCGCGAACGATCGAATCGTCCACCACGATCACCCGCTTACCTTCCACGGTTTGACGGATCGGATTCAGCTTGATCTTGACTTTGAGCGAGCGCCCCACCTCGGAGGGGCTGATGAACGTGCGCCCGATATAATGGTTGCGGACGAACCCATGCGAAAGCGGGATCCCCGATTCGCGGGAATAGCCCATGGCCGCAAAACTCCCGGAATCCGGCACGGGAATCACGATATCCGCTTCCACGGGATGTTCTTGGGCGAGCCGGCGCCCCAGCCTTTCGCGCACGAACGCCACGCTGTCATTGAAAATAGTCGAATCAGGACGGGCGAAATAAACATGTTCGAAAATACACTGCGCCTTGGCGATCTTTTCATCCTTAAAAGGAAAGTGGCTCCGGAGCCCTTTGCTGTCGATCACCACGACTTCGCCCGGCTCGATCTCGCGGATAAATTCCGCTTCGATCAGATCAAACGCGCAGGTCTCGGACGCAAGCACATAACTTTGTCCCAGCCTGCCGAGGCAAAGCGGACGGAACCCGTGCGGATCACGAACCCCGAACAAATGATCTTCGGTCAGAAGCACCAGGCTGAACGCGCCTTTCGCGCGCTTCGTCGCCCCGATCACGCCTTCTTCATGCGAACGGTAAGAGGGCTTCGCGATCATATGGACAAAAACCTCGGAATCGGTCGTGCTTCCAAAAATGGAGCCATAGGCCTCCAGTTCCGCGCGCAGGATCTGAGCATTCACGAGGTTTCCGTTATGCGCGATCGCGATTTGACCCCGGGAATAGTCCACCTTGTACGGCTGGGCGTTCAGAAGCGTTGACGATCCGGTCGTGGAATAACGAACATGCCCGATGGCATTCTTCCCGGGAAGCTGGGCAAAGGAGGCTTCGTCAAAAGCGTCTCCGACCAACCCTATTTTTTTGACAATATAAAGGTCGGCACTGTCGCTCGTGCAGATCCCCGCCGCCTCTTCCCCGCGATGCTGAAGCGCGAAAAGGCCAAGCTGCGTCATACGCGCGGCATGAGGATGGTTGTAGATGCCGAAAATGCCGCAATGGTGCTTGATATTTTCGCCGCTCATGATGGACGCTCCATGATGTTTGGAATCCTATTTTCAAAAAGATCCGTCATCTCAGCCACTTTCAAGGAGATCCGATCCTCAATGACAAGCGAATCCCCGCCCACTCGACCGACCTCATAAAGCGCAATCCCCTGTTTCTGCGCGAGATTCTTAACATCCTTTTGGTGCTCGGGTTTTACCGAAAGAACCGCGCGCGACTGGCTTTCACCGAAATAAAGCGCGTCATCCCGAAGTCCCGTGAGATTCTTACGGACGCTCGGAAGCCCTTTGACCTCGGCCCCAAGTCCCGACCGGCTCTTCAAGCAGCATTCCGCAAGCGCCACCGCAAGCCCTCCTTCGGAAAGATCGTGACAAGACGCGAGTCTTTTCCCGTCCGCGGCGGCAAGGATAAAATGTTGAAGAGCTTTTTCGCGCTTCAGATCAAGACGCGGCGGCAGGCCTTGCTTCAAACCATGCTCGATCATCAGATAATGGCTTCCGCCGATCTCGTTCAAAGTATCCCCTGCGAGAAAAATGATATCGCCCGCGTTCTGAAAGGCCGACGGGACCCGCTTTTCGATATTTTCCAAAAGGCCGACCATTCCGATCGTGGGCGTAGGATAGATCGCGCCTTGAGGACTCTCATTATAGAAACTGACATTCCCGCCCGTGACCGGAACCTCCAGCGCCTTGCAAGATTCAATGATGCCGGCCACCGCGTTATGAAATTGCCAGAAGATCTCCGGTTTCATGGGATTCCCAAAATTAAGGCAGTTCGTCAAACCGACCGGCCGGGCGCCCGAGCAGACCACATTGCGCGCGGCTTCCGCGACGGCGATCTTTCCGCCCTCAAACGGATCGAGATAAACATAGAGGCCGTTGCAATCGGTCGAGACGGCGATCCCCTTTTGCGTTCCTTTGACGCGGATAAGCGCGGCATCGTGCCCGGGATAAAATACGGTATCCGTACGGACCATGTGGTCATACTGCCGCCAGACCCAGGCCTTGGAAGCGATCGAGGGATGTGAAAGCAGCCGCTTGAGTAGATCGCCAAAGTCCCGGGGCTCCCGAACCGCGGCAAGATCCAGTTTCTGCGCTTCCGCAAGGTAGGCGGGTTGTTCCTCTTCGCGCGTATAGACCGGCCCGTCATCCGCCAGGGCCTTGGCCGGAATTTCGGCGACCCTTTTCCCAGAATCCAGCACGCGGTACTTGTCGCCCTTGGTCACTTCCCCGATCTTCACGGCGTGAAGGTCCCATTTTTCAAAAATATCCTCGACCGCTCTTTCTTTCCCCTTCTTGATGATGACCAGCATGCGCTCCTGCGATTCTGAGAGGAGGACTTCATACGGAATCATACCGGTCTCGCGACGCGGCACTTTCGCGAGATCGATCTCGACCCCCGTGCCCGCCCGCGACGCGGTCTCGCAACCCGCGCAGGTCAAACCTGCGGCGCCCATATCCTGCATGCCCACGAGCGCGTCGGTCCCGAGAAGTTCCAAACACGCTTCCATCAAGAGTTTTTCCATGAAGGGATCCCCCACCTGCACGGCCGGACGGTCTTCATGGCTTTGTTCCGAAAGTTCTTTGGACGCGAATGCCGCGCCGCCGAGCCCGTCGCGCCCGGTCGCCGCGCCGACATAATAAACGGGATTGCCGATACCGTGCGCCGCACCGCGCACAATTTCGTTTTTGGAGAGGATTCCGAGCGCCATGACGTTCACGAGGGGATGACCCTCATAAGACCCGTCAAAATAAATATCGCCGCCGACCGTCGGGATTCCCATGCAATTACCGTAATGCGCGATACCGGCCACTACGCCGCGGAAAAGCCGCCGGCTGACCGGCTGCGCGAGATCTCCGAATCTAAGAGAATTCATCAAAAGGACCGGCCGCGCGCCCATGGTAAAAATATCGCGGAGGATCCCGCCCACGCCGGTCGCCGCGCCCTGGAAAGGTTCGATAGCGGAAGGATGATTATGGCTTTCAATCTTGAAACAGACCGCAAGACCGTCTCCGATATCCACGATCCCCGCGTTCTCCTGCCCCGGCTTCACGAGCAGATGCTCCTGACGCGGGAGCTCGGCGTTCATCTTGGAGAAAAGCCTGAGGATGGGTTTGGAATTCTTATAGGAACAATGTTCGCTCCACATCACGCTGAACATCCCGAGCTCCGTGATGTTGGGGTCCCGGCCGAGAATGTCCCGAATGCGCTGATATTCCTCGGGCGTGATCCCATGAGCCGCGAGGGTCTCTGTCGTGATTTCCGATTCTATCATAGTCACATCGCTAAGAGCTCAGAGCTTGGGGCTGAGAGCTTTCCTCCCTTTGAGTCGCGTTCGAAGCCCGGAAAGCATCCGCGCAATTGGCTCTCCGGCGCATTGCGCCTTTGAAAAATTCTCTTGGTTCAGATACTTCAAACGATGCGCGATGACAGCGCATGTCATTACTTCCATAAGCGAACCCTACGCCATCCCCAGAAAACGGGTAAAGTCTTCATCCGAATTCCTTCCACGGCCTTTTGCGACATTCGAGGAAATTGAAACAGCCGCGCGCCGTATTTGATTTGTCAATCCGTATTTTCCATTTTCAGGAAATCCACCGCTCACCTTTGCAACGCTGACGGCAAAATCAACGCTTTTCCGCCCAACCGCATATTTTTCATGACGGAACATGCCTCCACCCCTTCGCTCTCAACGCTTAGCTGAGCGCGTTTAAAATGCTTTCGAAGATTTTGAGCCCATCCGACGAGCCCAGAATGTCCTCACTCGACCGCTCCGGATGCGGCATCATGCCCAGAACATTCTTCTTCCTGTTTACGATTCCCGCGATGTGATCCCGCGACCCGTTCGGATTAAAAGCGTCTCCGACTTGCCCGTGCTCGGACGCATAGCGGAAAACGATCTGGGAATGATCATTCAGGGACTTCAGCGTGTCGTCATCGCAATAATAATTCCCTTCGCCGTGCGCGATGGGAACGCAAAGCGTCTCGCCCGGCTCCATCTGGCCCGTGAAGATCGTCAGATTCTCTTCCGTACGGATCCAGACGGGCTTGCAGATGAATTCCAGCGTTTTGTTCCTGAGCATCGCCCCCGGCAAAAGCCCGGATTCCAGAAGGATCTGAAACCCGTTGCAGATTCCAAGTACCGCGCGGCCGCTCTGGGCGTGTCGGATCACAGATTCCATGATGGGTGAAAACCGCGCGATCGCGCCGGTGCGCAGATAGTCTCCGTAACTAAAACCGCCCGGAAGGACCACGAGATCCGCCTTGGGAACCTGCCGATCCTTGTGCCAAACATATTCCACCGGCACATGGACGATATCGCGAAGCGCGTGGAAACAATCCGTATCACAATTGGAACCCGGAAAAACAACGACGACGGCTTTCATTTTTTCCTTTTGTATCTTTTTGCCGGCTCTTTGACCGCTGCTGCGTCATGACCCTGTCGCGATGTAAACGCGTCCCGGAAATCCGGCTTCCGGGTCAGGAGATAATCCTGATATAGAACTTCGGGGGCAATATCCGCGCCGTTGGGCCATACGATCGTTCCAAGCTCCGCGTCAACTCGCAACCGTTTAAAGTTTTCAACACCCTTAAGCTTCTTAAAAACACCCCGCCCCAGATATTTTTCAAGATCAAGCTCCGCTGTCCGGAGATTATCAAAAGTCACCCGGACCCTGTATCCCCTGATCCATACGGCGCCGATAATTTCGCAATAGTCATTCATCGCTACACCAGCGGTTTGATCGGTTTGAGCGCTTGATCTTTTTGCGCCCTTCGCCAGTTTTCGGACAATTCCTTCTCATGAATTTTAAGCCATTCACGCGTGAGGCGCAGCGCGTGCGGCGGCAATTCACCGGCCATCAACCGGTGCGTTTGAATGTGAAAAACCGCGGTCTGCCCCTCATATTTGGCATGGAAATGCGGGGGGTTATGATCCTTAAAAAACAGCGCGAGCGCCTGCTGCAAGAAATGCCGTCATGAAAACCAGAAAAGACTTGGCGCACTCATTTTTCCTTTCCATACTTTTTGCTCTTTTTTTCACAAACACAAGAAGCCGCGTTTCGTCGGCTGGTACCGCTACACATCAGAGGATATTTCTCCGGATGCTTGAGAGCGTCCAGCTCCAGATCGACGTCTAAATCCGGCCACCGGAGGTGGAAACCAAAAAGGAACTCGACGTTATAGATCTGTTTGATCGTAGCGTTGAGAAACCATGGATAAGACTTGTAAGATAAAAAGTATTCCCCGCCGCAGGCATAAAGCCAGACGCCATGGTTCGAAATACCCTGGATTCTAGCTTTCAAAATGCTTCTTCCACGCCGCAACAATTTCATCGTGATGTTCCTCAATGACCCTTTGCAATTCTTTTACTTCTTTTGCAGAAAACCCGCAACTCCTGAAGGGCGCCACCCGAGGCTCCATCCAGAATTTTGCTTCTCCGTCCGTACTGCGCACGTGAATATGCATTCGTTTTTCTTCTTTGGAGAAAAAGAAAAACCCGTAATTCTTATAGCGAAATACCGCCGGAGTCATCGAACACTACACCACTTCCTGAATTTCGAAGGCATACTCCTCGATCACGGGATTATGAAGCAGCTTGTCGCACATCGCATGGATCGATTCTTCCGCCTTGGCGCGATCCGCCGCTTCAAGCGTCATCTCGAAATATTTTCCAATCCTCAAACTTACGGCTTCTTTGAATCCCATGGCCTCGAGCGCGTGAAGCGTCGTCTGCCCCTGCGGGTCGAGCACGGATTTCTTCGGATGGGTATGGATACGCGCTTTATATTTCATAAGCTCTCCTGCTTGGGGGTCCGAATCTCTTTGCCGGATAACCGCTTGTAAATTTCACAATAAGCCGCGGTGGTTTTTTCAATAATATCGGGAGGAAGTTCCGGCGCCGGCGGGCGTTTGTCCCACGAAAGCGTTTCGAGATAATTCCGTACGATCTGCTTGTCAAAGCTCGGCTGGTCGTGACCCGCCTCGTACCGGTCGGCCGGCCAAAACCGAGAACTGTCCGGCGTAAGGATCTCATCGATCAGCATTAACTTTCCGCCATGCATGCCAAACTCAAATTTCGTATCGGCAATGAGGATCCCCTTCGACGCTGCGTACTCCCGGCCTTTTTTATAAAGAAGAATGGAAAGGTCCCTGGCTTGCAGGGCAATGTCCTTCCCCACGATCCGGATCGCCTCGCCGAAATCGATATTGATATCGTGCCCGGTCTTGGCCTTGGTAGACGGCGTAAAAATCGGCTCCGGAAATTGCTGGCACTGCTTCATTCCCGGGGAAAGTTTGTGCCCGCAGACCCTTCCGGTCGCGAGATAATCTTTCCACCCGGAGCCGGTAATATAACCGCGCACCACGCATTCGATCGCAAGCGGCTCCGCCCGTTTCACAAGGACGGACCGTCCGGCTAATTCATGACGAAAATGGGAGATCATCTCCCTTGAAAATCCCATCGCGTCCATGTCCGCGGTGATCAAATGCTGTGGAAGAACGTCCTTAAAGTACTCGAGCCAAAAAAGCGTGATCTGGTTGAGCACCTTCCCTTTCATCGGAATCGCATTCGGAAGGACCACGTCAAAAGCGCTCAAGCGGTCCGTGGTCACGATCAGAAGCTTGTCGGTCCCCACGCCATAGATATCACGCACCTTTCCCACCGCGACCCGCGGGAGCGGCAGATGCGTTTCCAGGATCGCCTCGCCTTTGTCAAGATCACTGACCATGCCGCTCCCCCTTATTTGAAAACGGACGGATCCCCGCGCGTTTCAAAATGACCGGCACGTGCTTGAGGTGCCTGTCATAACTGAAAACCGCGCGGATCTCCCGGGGCTTCAGGACTTTCAATATCTTCGCGTCTTTCAACGCGACCTGTTCCAAATGAAGTTTTTCATTCTCCCAGAGTTTCTTCGCCGCGTCCTGGACGAGTTGGTAGCTTTCCTCGCGCGTCAGGCCCTTTTCCACAAGCTTCAAAAGCAGCCCTTGAGAAAACACCATCCCCCGGCTCGATGCCAGGTTCTTAAGCATGCGGTCTTTGTTGACCACAAGGTGCTCAATCACATGCTGCATAAGCCCCAGCATGTAATCCAGAAGGATCGTGCTGTCCGGAAAAATGACGCGCTCCACGGAGGAATGGGTGATGTCTCGTTCATGCCACAGGGCGATATTCTCAAAACCCGCCAAGGCATTTCCGCGAAGAATGCGCGCGAGGCCGGCTACGCGCTCGCAGGTGATGGGATTGCGCTTGTGCGGCATCGCCGACGAGCCCTTCTGGCCTTTCGAGAAAAATTCCTGGACCTCGAAGGTCTCGGTCTTTTGAAGACCTCGGATCTCGGTTGCGAGCTGCTCGAGCGTTCCCCCCACGATCGCGAGGGTTGAAAAATATTCGGCGTGACGATCCCGCTGAAGGATCTGGGTGGAAACCGGCGCCGGGTTCAACCCGAGTTTTTTACAGACAAAGGCTTCGACCCTGGGATCCACATTCGCGAAAGTTCCGACCGCGCCTGAGATCTTTCCGTAGCGAAGGTTCTCTTGGGCGGTTTCCAGTCTCCGGAGGCCGCGTTTGCACGCCTCATGAAAAAGCGCCATCTTAAGCCCGAAAGTGATGGGTTCGGCGTGTACGCCGTGCGAGCGGCCCACCATGAGCGTGCGGGCATGCTCTCTGGCTTTTTGACCGAGCAGCGAAATAAGCTTCTTGAGTTCGCGAATGAGAATCTCCGAAGCTTCCATCACCTGTAACGAAAGACCGGTATCAAGAATATCCGAGGAAGTCAGACCGAAATGCACATAGCGGCCGGCCGGCCCCGCGCGTTCGGCGACATGAGTCAGAAACGCGATGACATCGTGATTCACGACTTTTTCGATCTTTTGGACGCGCGCCACGTCGAACTTTGCGCGGGCGCGGACTTGGGCGGGAACTTCTTTGGGAATATAACCGTAACGGGCGAGGCCTTCCAGCGCGGCCAGCTCCACTTCAAGCCATTTCCGCAGCTTGTTTTCTTCCGTCCAGATATTCGCCATTTCCGGGCGCGTGTAACGGCTAATCATGAGAAACGCTAAGCCTCCTTCATTTTTCGATAGGGTGGTTCGACCTTGCTCATTGGAAATGGCGCGCAAGTCGAATCATAGCGCTAACGGGATTTAAACCCGTGTTTCTGCCTTGAGAGGGCAGCGTCCTAGATCAGGCTAGACGATAGCGCCCTGATGAATCGACTTATTTTTCAAACGGTTCATCAGGACTGCGCTGATTTCCCGATTCTTTTTTTAATTGAAAATCAGGCGCCTCCAAAAACACGGGCCCATGCTCACTTGCTCCACGATTGAAAAACAGCTCACGAGAGGAATAAAACGCCCAAAATGGAGTATAACTTTGCCCCTACGGAATGTCAACGCTCTGGACTTGTCCTGGGCTTGTCCCCCTCTCGATCATTCCGCCGGA
>JAHFHJ010000018.1:0-6123 GCA_023246985.1 Candidatus Omnitrophota bacterium
CGGAATTCGCCGGAAGTTTCTGCAGGGCCTCAAGCGAGCACGGCGCCAGAAGCGACCAATTCCGGCCCCCCATGCTCCCGGGAACATTGATCCGATAGTCCCAGGAATCGCGTTCCTTGAATTTCCCAAGCGACAGCCAGTCCTGAAGGATTTGGAGACTGAAAACGGAACGCGCTTGGTTCACGCTCTCCAGCGATTTTCGGACAAATGCCTCGGAAGCTTTGTGCTCCAACGGTCCCGTCATGCCCACATGGCGCCAATAGAATTTCCGCTCTTCGTAAGAACTCCGGTAAGCATCCACGAGATGCCACGCCTCATCGTAATTCTTCCCCAGGATCGCCAAAAGCATCCCGACGCTTTCGATTTCATGGCGCCAACGGAGACGGCCGTAGCGGGAATGCGAGAGATCAAAAAGACTTTCTTTTACTGATTCAAAGAAAACGCCGCATTCGCCGCACTTTTTCTGAAAGAACCATTCATCCACGGTCCCGGCCTCATATTCCCACCAGGCGCAAAAAGCGCTTGTATCATGCGTCGAGAGCATCGCCATGGAATTCTCCCGATACGCGTCACCGCTTTTAAACTGGTAATCTTTTCTCCAGTTGCGGACCCAGCGCTGGACATCCGAGCCCGGGATTTTATATTCCTCGAGGATCTCGTAGGAACATTGGGGGACCACGCCGAGGTCCTCGGCGCACGGAAGCATCTTTGCGCCCTTCAGCATCCTATCCAAAATCCTTTGGCCGTGATTCTTCCAGAGACGCTCGTCCTCAGGATCGAAGCGTCCGCGCATCCCTGCGTGTTCAGAGGGCTCTGCAATCGAGATCGTCCAGAGGCGGAACATCCCGACGAAGTGATCAATGCGATAAAGATCAAAAAGGTTTTCCGCACATTTCATTTTCTGCCGTATATATTTAAAATCATCCGCCGCGATCTTTCCCCAATCATAAGGCGGCATCCCCCAACGTTGTCCTTGCGCAAAATAAAGATCGGGCGGCGCGCCGGAGGAAAGGTTGAGCTTGAAATATTCCTGATGGGCCCAGACATCCGCGCTGTCGCGAGAAACCAAAAACGGCATGTCGCCCATGAGCAGCACCCCGCACTTCACAGCGTATTTTTTGACGTCCCGGAACTGTTCGAAAAGCTGCCATTGAAGCCATTTATAAAAAAGAACTTTTTTTTCGTTCTTTTTCACGAATGCCGCGACGGCTTTAGGTTGTTTCGTCCTGAATTCTTCGGGCCAGTCCCCCCAGCCGCTCATCTGGAATTCGTCCTTCAGGGATTTGAAGACGGCATAATCCGCGAGCCAGTTTTTGTGGGCCTTGAGAAAGGTGAGGAATTTTTTTCCTTTTAGGAAAGTGCCGGAAGCCGCGAAGATCCTGCCGAGAAGCTCGAGTTTGGCCTTTTTGATCCCGTAATCGACCCGGGCCTTGCCAGATGGAAATTGCTTGCGGAGGGTCTGGATATCTTGGGTAAAGACTTTGAGATCACAACCTCTAAGATCGTCCACTGAGAGATACATTGGATCGAGGGCCATACTGCTTTGCGCGTCGTAGGGACGGAAATCAAAGCCGACATCGTTGAGCGGCAGAAGCTGAATGATGGAGAGTCCCGTCTTTTTGCACCAGTCGATCAGGAGCTTCAGGTCCGGAGCTTCGCCGATTCCGAGGCTTTTCCGGGAATAGATCGAAAAAAGAGGCGTTGTCACGCCGGCGCGCCGCCGGGCACCGATCGTCCTCCATATTTTGCCGCATTTCGATTCTAAGAAAGACGCGTAGTCTGGGGGCATAAGCTTCTTCACGGCTTGCCGAACCTGTCGAAAAGATTACGGATATCGCCTTCCGCGGAACGCGTGATCTGCCCGCAAATAAAGATCAGGACTGAAAATTGCCAGCAATCCTCCGGCCCGATCACGAGGCCCGTCGAAATATTTTCCTGACGCTGAAGGACCTGCAGGAAGGATTCCACGGCTTTCGAGAGCTTTTCCTCGCGGACATCCAAGGATGCCGTTTTATTCTCATATTTCATGGAGGGAAAGCGGATTCCCCGCACGAAGAGGAAGGTCGTCAGATAATCATCCACTCCGGAGAATTTCTTCTCAAATTCGAATCCTTCGAATTGCGGCAGATACGGCGGCAAAATGATGGACGGTTTTCCCACGCTCACTTCTCCCTTGCGCACCACCGTATCTCCGCGGTTGATCGAAGATTCGGCTAAAAAAACATACGGAATCTGCGTCGCTTCAAAGGTTTGAAGCGGCTGAACCCGGGGACGGACGATCTCGGTGTGTTTTAATGCTTTTTCCCAAGACTCGCGGATATCCATTGAAAGACCGTAGGTAGTAGGTGGTATGTGATTTTGGTTTGTTGGTTTAAATCGAACCCTAAAAAGTTTTTGGTTTTTCTCTGCCTACTACCTGCTGTTTTTCAGCAAGAGATCCCGTCAGGAAGTTCGTTCTTGTCGTCCTTCCGGTAAGGGAAATAAGCCTTCAGCTTTTCTCCGATGCGAAGCACCGCTTCCGAGATGCCTTCGGCGAACCTATTTTTCTTAAAATGGATCTCCATAGTCCGAACCACATCGTTCCAGAACCCCTCGGGAACTTTTTCGTTGATCCCGATATCTCCCAACACCGCGAATTTCTTGTTGCGGGTCGCCAGAAAGATCAGGACGCCGTTACGTTGGACGGTTTTTGTCATCCCGATCCTCTGAAAAACTTTTTGAGCGTGGCCATAAACGGGTTCGCATGCTTTAAATTCCAGATGGAGGCGGATCTCGCCGGAAGTATTCTTCTCCGCTTCCCGGACTGCGGCCAGGATCTGTTTTTTTTCCTTTTTGCTGAAGAAAAACATAGGGTAGGAAATTCTCATTTACCAGCCTCCACTTGCTCCTCCTCCCCCAAAACCACCGCCCCCGCCGCGGAACCCTCCGCCGAAACTTCCGGAGCCTCCCCCGCTGCCGTAGCTTCGGGAACTGAGCAGCACGTAAAAAAGGACGCGGAAACAAATGCTCAGGATCGCGCAGAGGATCGCAAAACGGCCCCACCATTCCCAGAAATTATACCGCTTTTTGAAAAGACGGTTTTGAAAAGTATAGTGATGATAGCGGACAAAATCGACTCCGAAGACCATGAGAAAAAAAATAGAAAAAAAGACCCAAAAAGCTTTCATCCTCCGCCCCATCCACTCCGCGGTCGGATCGGCGCCTTTGAATTCGCCCTGTGCGGCCTTCAGGATCGCATCCGTCCCGGCCAGGATCCCCCCCGAATAATCGCCCTTCCGGAAATAAGGCGCGACCACCCCGCTGATGATCTGACCCGCAAGCGCATCCGGAAGAACGCCTTCAAGCCCATAGCCCACTTCAATGCGCATTTTCCGGTCCTCCGGAAAAATAAGAAAGATGATTCCATTGTCACGGCCTTTTTGGCCGGCCTTCCAGGCCTCGGCAAGGCGCATGGAGAAATCCTCCAAGGAAGATCCTTCGAGGGACGGAAATGTCGCCACCACAATCTGGTTAGAGGTTTTTTCTTCAAAAGCGCGGAGAACCGTCTCAAGACCTGCTTTTGCGGAGGCAGATAAAATTCCCGCGCGGTCCGTCACATAACCGTCAGGTTTCTTGGGGACTTCAAGAGCGGAAAGACAAGGAACGGCGAGAAATAGAAATAATAGGGTTGGAAAGCCGGACCTCAAATACTTGCGCATACGACCCTTTTAAGGCCCGGCGTTCCAAAGAACACCGGGTCCTTAATCCGGTACTAAAACTTGACCTGTGGAGCGGTCTTGGCATCCTGATCGGCCTGGAAATAGGCTTTGTTCTTAAATCCCATGAACTTGGCGACCACCACGTTCGGGAAACGGCGGCAAAAGGCGTTGAAATCCTGGGCCGCTTCGTTAAAGCGCTTGCGCTCAACGGTAATGCGGTTTTCGGTTCCTTCCAGCTGGGTCTGAAGCGCGAGAAAGTTTTGACTGGCCTTGAGATCCGGATATTGTTCCGCGACCACAAGGAGTCGGCTTAAGGCGGAGGTCATTTGCGTCTGAGCTTCCTGGAATTTAGCAAGCTGCACGGGGTCATTAATCACCGAAGAAGAAACATCCATCTTCCCGATCTTGGCGCGGGCGTTCACCACATTCTGCAACGTTTCCTTCTCGTGAGCCGCATACCCCTTGACGGTCTCCACGAGATTGGGCACAAGATCCAAACGGCGCTGATAGACATTCTCGACCTGCGCCCAAGCGCTATTAACGCCTTCCTCTTTGGTCACAAGATTATTGTAAGCGCCGCCGAAGACAAGCGCCCCCGAAAGAGCGATAAGAACAATAACGCCGAGCGCGATGAGCCATGCTTTTTTCATGAATAATCCTCCTTACCCTGTTAGAGATAGGAAACGATTTTCAAAATCGTTTCCGCCTGTTTTCAAAATACCACTCAAAAATTCTTGAAAGTCCCGTCAAAAATTACGCCCTCGAAACACCACCCCGTTCTTCTCTAACGGGGTGAAAAACAACGCGTGCATTATAGCCCTAGCCGGAAATCCTTACCAATGAATTAAAGAAGAATGATCGGTTGCGCAAAAAATTTTTTTGTTATGAAACGGGCGAATTCTTTTTTCGCGTCTTTTGGGGAGGAACGAGTTCGGAATTTTCATGTTCGAAAGGCTTGTAGAAATCTGCTTTCGAAGAAAGACGCAGGCGCTTCAGGAGCCGGGAGACGAGTAACGCCTCGGCTTCCCGCCAAACGGTCGCGCCTTTATCTCGGCTCCGCACGTAGAAACTCCCGCCCGCAACCCGGTCATGACCGCCGGCTTCTTTGCGGTTATCGAAGATATCACGCAAAATCTCCGGGGTTTCATCCGTCAGCCGATTACTGCGCAAAGAAACATGGAGTTTCCCCTTGTAACGGCCGGTGCAAAGCGATCGTTCCATTCCCTTATAGGACAAAAGGAAATCCGCGATCTCGGAAACAAGATCGGGATGCTCCACCTCCCCGAGATGAGACACGATAACGCCCCGAAACGCGCGCGCCCCCTGGAGCCCCCGGTTCAGCGTGCTGAAGAATTTTTTGGATTTAGGCGGATTTTGGATACGGATGAGCGCGCGCATGTCGCACAGCGGGAGGATATCGAGATACGTTTGGATGATATCCGCTCGATGCGCCCGGTAAAGGTTCAGGGTATCCGAAAGGATCCCGTAAGCAAGCGCGGTCGCAACCCGCTTGGGGATCTCAAGACCGCTCCAAAGCAGGGCTTGCGCCAGGATCACGCTCGTCGCGCCGCAATCGGTATCGATAAGGGCAAGTTCCGCGAGCGGCCGTTTCACGTACGGATGCTGGTCGATCACAAGCATCACCTTTTTATTTCGCGGATAGGGATTATTTTCGAATTCCGGCTGGGTATCGATCAACGCGGCATGGGCATAATTGGAAATATCGGAGGGACGGAACTTGTGAACGGGGATCTTAAGAAGATTCACCATCGCGCGGTTTTCCACGCGTCCGATGATCCCCTCGTAAACGATCCTGGAACGAACACCATGCAGCCGTTCGGCCAGATATTGAAGCGCCAGCGCGGTCGCGATCGCGTCCGGATCCGGATAGTCATGAGTCACGATCAAAAGCGACGCGAGGGAGTCTTTTTTTCTTTCGAGGAAGCGGATCAATTTTCGACCATAAAAAGCGGCCAAGGGAACTCGCTTCTTTTTTGTCAGCTGAGGAGAAAGAGACACGCGGATCCTAAAAAGCTTTTTCAGGCTTTCATTTTTTTAGAAACGGTCAAAAGCCATCGCTGGAACAGAGGATAATCGCGTAGAGGCTTGAGATCCGGATCTTTTTGAAGATGCCCCAGATCCGTGAATCCCAAACGAGCCGCTTTTTTCAACGCGCTCAGGGCTTTCGCGGTAAATCCGGAAAGCACATAACTGCAGGCGAGATTGTAGTGAACGATGGGATCATCCTTGCAAAGGAACGCCAGACGCTTGTCGATCTCAAGTCCCTTTTCAAAGAGACCCCGTCGGGTATAGGCTTCGGCGAGCGGCGCCAAGGCGTCGATATAGTTGGGACGATGTTTTAGAACGCCTTCGAGGAATGATATTTCAAAATCCAGGTCTTTCAATTTCATTTTGTGAGATCTCC
>JAHFHJ010000018.1:6223-15915 GCA_023246985.1 Candidatus Omnitrophota bacterium
TTTTCGCTCAATGCGCGGCCTTCTTGAAAATCCGCGGGATCATGCCTGGGGAAAACGAACCCGTCCATTGGGCATTCTAAAAGCTCAGATGCCGCTCCAGGACCCCCAGAAATTCGTCGACCCTGAAAGGCTTCATCAAAAATTCCCGCACTCCAAGCCGCACCGCGGATTCTTTGACGTGTTCATCGTTATAGGCCGTCAGCACGATCTCGGGGATCGGATGCTTTTTCATCTCCCGGCAATAATCCCGGACTGCTTGGATGACTTGAAGCCCGTCCATCCCCGGCATACGAATGTCGGTGATCAAAAGATCAAAGTGTCTTTGAACGAGCGCCGCAAGCGCCTCTTGCCCGCTTCCCACGACGAACGGCTCATACCCTGCCTCCCCAAGAAGCAGTTCCAACGACCGCCGCACCAATCCGTCGTCATCCACCGCCAGGATCCTTTTCTTCCGGTGATGTACCATGGGATCCGTGCTCATGACCTTCTCCTTGGCATTTTAGGAACGCTCGTAAGTTCCCATTAATTGACCCATGTCCAGAATGTGTCCTTGCATGGCCTTAAGCAGTTCTTTTTTCGTCGCGCCAGGCTTCAAATAAAGCATCGCGTCAAGCGCATAGACCTTGAAAAGATAACGGTGCGTGCCGCTCGGAGGGCACGGCCCCCCATACCCCAGCGCTCCGAAATCTGTACGCCCTTGCGAACCTCCGACGGAAAGTTTTTCTCCCATGGGAATACCGGCCCGAAACTGCGTCAGAACCGGCGGAAGATCATAGACCAGCCAATGCGTCCAGTTCCCGGCGGGCGCGTCGGGATCTTCTGTGATGATCGCAAGACTTTTCGCCCCTTTCGGAACATTCGACCATTCGATCGGCGGCGACATATTCGCGCCATCACAAGTGAAATCTGCGGGGATCGTCTCTCCTTCCCCGAAAGCGGCGCTGCGAACCTCCATCTTCCCCATGGCCCCCTCGACTTGTCCGACCATTAACAAAGTGGTTAACAAAATCTCTGTTAAAAACGAACCGAAGATTTTTCTCATTTTTTCATTACTCGCCGTACATCATACTCTATCCTGATTTCAGGACATGCTTCTCACGGAAACCCGTTCCAGATAGCTCAGGTCCTCCGTATTGACGCGAATCAGTTCGCCTTCGCTAATGAATTGCGGCACCAAAACCTTAAGACCGTTTTCAAGCTCGGCTTCCTTGTAAGTCGTATCGGTCTGCCCCTTCACGCCAGGCGGCGTGCTTGTCACTTTAAGCTCAACGATCTTGGGAAAAGCAATACTCAGGGCTTTCCCTTCCCCAAAAAGGACTTCGATGACCTCATTCTCCTTGAGAAATACTTCATGCTTGCCAACCGCCCTCGCAGAAATTGGAAATTGCTCGTAATTCTCCATGTTCATGAAGATGAACTGGTCGCCTTCGCGGTAGAGATACTGCATTTTTACCTGATGGACGTCCACGGATTCCGCGTTTGAATCCGCCGGGAATTTTTTTTCGATCACATTCCCTTCCTCAAGGCTCTTGAGCTTGAGCATCGCGCTCTTGCCAAATTTCCCGGTCCCGCGGATCTCCTGTGTCAGGACCTTGCAAAGCTTTCCGTCCACCCGAATCACATTTCCCACTCGAATATCCGATGCGATGACCATAAGCGTTCCCCCGTTAAAGATAAGAAGCGATCCAAAATCGCTTCCGTCTGATGTTTTATGTTTTCAAGTTCTCCTCCGAGCTGAAATTCTTAAACCCCGAAAATTTTGTGATCCAAAATGACTGATCTCCAACGGAGCGAGCCTCTTCCATCAGTGTTTCCCATGGAATAACATCTGCAAATAAGATCTTTTTTCACGGTCTACGGGCGAAAGGCCGAGCTTTTTCTCGAGATTCGCGATCACGCGCGGCCGGCCCTCAATCTCGAGGAACCAGCCGAATTTCTTGAGAAGATCCAAGGTGACGATCGCTTTGCCGAGCTTATAAAGTTCACGCTTTTTCTTGTAGCCCCTGACGGCCCGGAAACCCGAAAGCAGAAGGATCGTTCGGAGGGACCTGTAATCGACCTTCGTTTCAATCTCCATCCGCTTCGTAAATCGCGACGGAACTCTCGGCCCTTTGAGCGTTAGCGTTGTCTGCTTCCCAAAACGCCGAAGCCGCAGCGCGGTCTTTTTTTTGCGTAAAGCGTCACTGTGATCAAAAAACTCGTTCGTTTCGAATCCGCCGGTGATCTTCCGAACGCCGATTTTTTTCAAAAGAACCCGGATCGCCTTCGGGTCCTTGATCCGGTATTTTTGTTCGATCTCAAAAAAAGCCATGAAGTTTCAGGAACGGATTAACATTTTGGCGCGCACATCTTCAGCCATTTCGCTACCCATAAGACAGCGAACAATCGCAAGTGAAAATTCAAGAGCCGTACCCGGCCCCTGGCTTGTGATGATATTCCCGTCTACCACAACGCGTTCCTTGGAGTGGACGGTCTTTTTAGAAAAATCGGCCTCGCATCCGGGATAGCAGGTTGCTTTTTTGCCGTCAAGAATACCCAGGGGGGCCAACACGGCTGCCGGAGCGGCGCAAATAGCCGCCACAAGCTTCCCTTCCCCGTTCATTTTTTTGACCAAGACGCCAAGCTCGGAAGACCCGGCGAGATGGGTAGCGCCCGGAAGCCCTCCTGGAAGGATCACCACGTCCACGGCTTCCGCAAAATCCCTGAAAAGAATGTCTGATTGAACGCTGAGATTCCGGGAGCTTTTTACACAGCGGTCGTTCAATCCGGCGACCGTCACGCGCACTCCCGCGCGCCTCAGAGTATCGATCGGGGCTATCGCCTCGATCTCTTCGAACCCTTCCGCCAAGACCACGAGTGCTTTCTTCGCCATATTCACCTCCCTATTTTTCGTTGGGCGGGCGGTTCGCATCGATCTGCTCGACCACGAGCTTTTTCTGCCCGAAAATCCTGTCATTGGAAAAGATCCGAAATTCATAATTTCCCGCGTGCATAAAACGGACGCCCCGGAGGTTGAACACGAGTTCATGCGCATCGAGCGGGCTCGGCACGCGCACCTCCTCCGGCATTTCACTTTTTCCGATCACGGTGTCGCTTTGAAGATCGATCAGCTCCAGCCTGAAGTGATAGCCTCCCTGCGCGTCCGTCAACTTGATATAGACCGACATCGCAAAATGTGTGCACGGAAAAGTCGCGGCGCCGATATTCTCGAAAACCCCGATCAGACTTTTCTTGTTCGTACCGCGTTCCGTGATCACATAATCGCAAATGAGCATGGCGTTGGCTTTGGGAGTAGGCGCTGTCATAAACACCTTTCGTTATAAGTTCAAAGGAAACCCTTCGGTTCTGCCCTATACTGCGGGGCTTCACTCAGCACTTGCCCTGATTGAAATGGATAGGCAGTAAGTGCAGCCGAGACCCCCTATAAAATTGTAACAAAGTCCGGACAGGCTGAGAGGATTGGAGAAAATTCCTAACTTCTCAGCCGAACTGGTAATGTTTCTTGACGGGTTTCTTGATGCTCCAGACACATTGCAATCCTTGAGGAAATGTCACCAGATCTCCCCGGCCGAACGAAACCTCTCCGTCGGGGGTCTTCACGGTGACCTCCCCCTCGAGAAAATAACAAATCTCTTTTTCCCCGTAGAACCAATCAAAGATTGAGACCTCTTTGGTCCAGACCGGCCAGGAAAAAATCTTCAGATCCTTTAGCTTTTCGGCCGTCGGTTTTTCCACCAAGATCTTTAGCGCCGTTTTTTGCATGGTCCCCCCCTCCTCTATTTTCTGAATTTCTCCTGCCCCGTTAGTCCCAATACCGATCAATTTTAACGAAGTTGAAATTGGGGCAACCCCAACTACCTTTATGTAAAAAAATTCAAAGTTGGGGGTAGAGATAGGAAGCAACTTGAAATCGCTTCCGTAAAACATACATCGAGCTCGTTGTTTCAGTTGCTCTTATCATGGTTAGCGCCGCCGAACACTCATACCCAATAACCTCTAACGGGGCAAGCTATTTCACTTTCTAAACTTTTCTAACCAGTTACAATATTCACAATCCGGTGCGGACTTGGGCGCGGGCCCCGTCAGGAGCGAAAGCGCCTCGTGGAATAAGAATTTCGCACGCTCCGTGTCCGTTGCGATCCTGATGGGCTGGATCTCAAAACTCACCTGCCCGCGCTCTCCAACCTCCCGCGGAGAATAATAGAGCAAAAAACCGTAACCTGCCGTTTGAAGGCCGTTTCCCTCGAGCATCAGTGCGTAACAATCCAGCTGGGTCTGATAATACCGGGTCGCATCCTCCTCATTCGTGGGCGATCCCTTGGTCTTGTAATCGAAAGGAACATAAACACCGTCTTTTACGAGAAGATCATCCAACATCCCGGAAAGGATCGAACCGTCGTCCTCACGGTATTGCAGTCCGGTGCGCCAGGCGCGCCATCGCCCAAGCTGAGTTTGATCGTCATAAAGATAAATACCCTTGAAGGCTTCAATGCGGAGTTCCGGAGGAAGCGTTCTCTGAGTCCGGAAAGTATCAAAATAGGTTTTGATCACGCGGTCCATGCCTCCGGGAAGTGAAGGAAAAATACCGCGCGGTCGCTTGATATTCTTGACCTTCTCCAGCCAAAAACACCGCGGACAATTCTTAAAAAGACTCAGCGCTGAGGGAGATAATGTGATTGATTGTGTCATGATTTCCTCTGCATTTTAACGGCATGGTTTATAATTATATATCTGCCGTCAGCCTAATAGCCAGAGGATTTAAGTCCGTACAGCGGAAGGCGTACAAGATACGGAGTTTTTTGTATCGCCGTACGTCTTACTCCGTACGCCGCACCTTATTTCCAGAGAACGGATCGTCGGAATTCTTGAAGTTCGGAAGAAAAGCCGTCTCTTCCGTAAGCTCCTGGGTATAAACCCTCTCAAAACCAAGCTCCTCGGCGAGGACCAAGACCTGATCATATTCCCGGGATCGGAGAGTCCGATGGAACGGCTTTTTAGCCGCCCTCCCCCGCGCCGGCTGGAACTGGCTCATGACCGAAAGTGGAATCCGGGAGCCGAACTCCTGATGCAAAAGCTTCAGAACTTTTAAACTGTTCTCAACATGTCCCGGCAGGACCAAATGGCGTACCAAGACCCCGCGCAGGGCAGTTTGTTCGCCGGTCGTATCCCACGGCTCCAAAAATCCTTTGAGCCGCACCATTTCACGAAGAGCTTGAAGTGCGATCTCAGGGTAGCGTTTGTCCCCCATGCACCTTTGCGCGAGATCCGGCTCCGCAAACTTAAAATCGGGAAGAAAAATATCCATCCACGCCGCATACTCTTTCACCTGATCGGATCTCTGATATCCGGAACCGTTGAAAAGCATGGGAGCATTGACCCCTTCTTCACGCAACGCGCGACAAAGTTCCCGGATATGCGGCCAAAAATGATCCGGGGTCACGAAATTTAGATTATGAACCCGCTTCTCAAGAAGCGCGCGGACTTCGACCAGAAGTTCGGCGGATGTGACGATGCGACCGTCATGTCCGATCGAGATCTGATGATTCTGGCAAAAAAAGCACCGGCTGGAGCAGCCGCTGAAAAAAATGGTGCCGGAACCGCGTGAGCCCGTCAACGAAGGCTCTTCGCCGAAATGGAGACCGATGAAAGAAACGCGGCAATCCGCGCTTTCCCCGCAAAAACCCGATTTCTCACGCGTCCGGTCCGCGTTACAATCGCGGGGACACAGGGCGCAATTTTTATAAGCATCAAAATTCACGTCGTAAATCCTTTAAAAAATCCCCCTATCCCAGAAACATGAACCCAACAAAATTCAAAATTACAAATTCCCAAAAAACAATTTGTATTGGGGTCATTGACGCTTGTCTGGAATTGGGAGCTTAGTCCCAATCCTTATCATCCCGCCGGAGGCGGGATGGGGCAACCCCAACTACCTTTATGTAAAAAAATTCAAAGTTGGGGGTAGATGAGTTCTTTGAAGGCTTCGGGCAAAAACCGGAGGATATCGCTCGCGGTCATGCTCACTTGTCCCATCTTTTCCGCGGCCCTATCGCCGGCAAGCCCGTGAACATGAACACCAAGGCACGCGGCCTCAAAACATGAAAGTCCCTGGCCCCGAAGCGCCGCGATCAGCCCTGTCAGTACATCCCCCGAACCGGCGGTAGCCATGCCGGGATTTCCGGTGGCATTCACATAAACCCCACCCTCCGGCGACGCCACAACCGTATGGTGGCCTTTAAGCACGAGGACCATGCCGTGTCGGCGTGCGGTTTCCTCAGCGCGTTTTTTACGCAATGCATCCGAATCATCCAGTTTTTCGCCGAAGACGCGCGTAAATTCTCCCGGGTGTGGCGTCAAGACCGCGCGACCGCGGCAGTTCTTCAAGATCTTGAGATTCCCCTTGAGCGCATTGAGTCCGTCCGCATCGATCACCACTGGCAATTCCGTTTCCGCAATCACTTTCCGTATTAATTGCTGTGTGGTGACATGCCGGGAAAGCCCCGGGCCAATCGCGAGAACATTCTGGGAATGACAGAACCTTTTGATCTCCGGAAGCCCTTTGAGCGAGAGCGTCCCTTGGGAAGTGGAAGGAAGCGGTCGCACCATGATCTCGGAATCGCGCCTCGCGATGATAAGATAAACCGCATCCGGCACGCCAACTGTCACAAGCCCGGCTCCGGACCGTAAGGCCCCCATGCCGGCCAAATGGGCAGCTCCCGTCATGCCGCGTGATCCGGCGAGAATGAGCACGCGACCGAACGTGCCTTTGTGGGCGGTAGCGGGTCTCTGAAGCTTCTTAGCGATAGAGTGGATATTCATATTTTGAGTCGTGAGCGGTAAGTTGTAAGCGATAAGTAAAAACGCCGGACTTGGGACTTATCACTTACCGCCGGTGATGATTCTCTTCATTTCCGACACTGCTTTAGAAAGCCCGACAAATAGGGCGCGGCTGACAATGGAGTGGCCGATATTGAATTCGAGGATCTCCGGGACCTCGAGTAGCGGAAAAATATTCTCATAGTTCAATCCATGGCCGGCATGGATCCTGAGCCCCAGGTTCGCGCCGAGCCGGGCGGCATGACGGATGCGTTCGATCTCTTCTTTCTGCTTCACGCCGCTCGCATTCGCGTAGGAGCCTGTATGGATCTCTATCGCGTAGGCGCCGAGTCGAGCCGCTTCGCGCACCTGCTCCTCGATCGGATCGATAAAGAGACTGACCTCCACTTTCTTCGCAAAGAGAGCCCCGATTGCGGAGACGAGTTGCTTTTTTTTTGAGAAAAGATCGAGTCCTCCTTCGGTCGTAAGCTCCTGCCGTTTCTCGGGCACGAGGCACGCCTTTTCGGGCTTCACGTGGAGCGCGACTTTGAGGATCTCGGAGGAAACGGACATTTCGAGATTGAGCGGCACATAGATCTTTTCTGAGAGTTCGAAGACATCCGCGTCCTGGATATGGCGACGGTCTTCGCGCAGGTGGACTGTGATGCTGTCGGCACCGCCCTGTTCGGCTTCAAGCGCGGCCTCCAGCACCGAAGGTTCGGCCGCGCGGCGCGCTTGACGTAATGTTGCGACATGATCGATGTTGACGCCGAGTTTTTGGGAAAGGGGGCGGACAGTCATGAGGAGTTCAATCCGTAAGCGAACGAATCGCGGCCTTGATCTTGATCGGCTCTTTATCTTTCAAGCTTACGTTTTCGGGAAGAATCACCTGGAGCGGCAGTTCATAGTCCCCTTTTTTCAGGTCGGCAAGATCTACATAAGCCAAAAGTTTCTCGGGAGTAAGCTTTTCAAGGTAAAGTTTGGAACCTTTAAGCACGAGTGAAACTTTGTCCGGGCTAAGATCCGCCACGCCGCTGGCCGAAGGTGCTCGCAAAATATACACGGGAACATCCTTGAATTCTTTTTCACCGAACTCCTCGCGAATAGGGATATAAACACTCACGAATGATTCGCTCATGGGCTTGACGCCCGGCGGCAGCTTCACTTCCGCCGATCGGTGAAAAGAACGAATGCGCCCGACCAGATCGATCGGTTCGGTCTTTGCGGACTTCATCTGTTCCAGCACTCCTTTGGGACCTTGCGCGAGAATGGCGTTTGGATCCATGCGTAATTCGTCGGCGAGCAATTTATAACCGACCGCCGGTTCCCCCACGAAATCCGGCTGGATCTCGAGTTTCTGAACGATCAGTTCATCCATCTTCAAGGTCACAGCTTCGGGCGTGATCTTGATAACGCGGATCTGGAAACTCGGAAGACGGATCTCGGACGGCTCAAGACGGAAAGAATATTCTCCCGCGGTCCTGACCTCCGGACCGATCTTATGGACGGCCTGGATGTCCTGACTCGCGAGATTCACAATAAGCGTTCGAGGCGCGGAAAGCGTGACCTGCACGGCTCTCGCGGAGATCGCAGAGACCGTCATCTTCGAGTCTGCCATCTGGACTTTGAGCGGAATGACGCGCGTCACCTCAATGTTCTCTTCACCCACGGCGTAATACCAGGTTCCGATCGCAAGCACCAACGAGATGATCTTCAAGCCCAAGTTATGAGTCAGCCATCCCTTCATACCCCGGGGTCCTTTCCGTGAAATTGGAAAAGCTTTTTGTTCTTGTCGATGAAATCCTTGAAAACATTTTTGTTCTCGACCGGTTTAAAAAGCCCTTCGAGAATCCGTTTTAGGTCCTCAAGATCGAGCGCCTTGGTCAGTTTCCCGAAAACCGAGACCGAGATATTGCCTGTTTCCTCCGATACCACGATGCAAACCGCGTCATTTTCTTCCGTAAGACCGATCGCGGCCCGGTGGCGCGTTCCCACCGAAGGTAGGAGATCCGTCATTTGCGTGAGCGGAAAAAGCGAGCCGCAGGAAGCGATCCGATCGCCGGTGATGATCACGGCGCCGTCATGAGTCGGCGTATGCGGATCAAAAAGGCTGAGTAAGAGTTCGGCGCTCACTTTCGCGTCGATCATCATGCCGCTTTCGATATAGTTTTTCATCCCCACATCGCGTTCAAGCGCGATAAGAGCGCCGGTTCTGTGACGCGCCATCTGGTCGCAGGCACGGACCACTTCTTCGATCGTCCCGCCTTTGCTCAAAAAACCGGTCGAGAGCGTGGTCCCCATACGCGCCAGCACGCGGCGCATTTCCGGCTGGAAGATGATGAGGAAGGCCACGACGCCGACCGCGAACACCTTGGAAAGCACCCAGATAATACTGTTAAGCGCGAAGAACTTTGCGGCAAGAAAGATCACGACGAGAATGATCAGCCCCAGGAGCACTTGCATGGCGCGCGTCCCCTGGAAGAAACGGATCACGAAATAAATCAGTACCCAGATAAAGAGGATCTCGACCACCGGCCGCCAGAACGAGATCAGGAGTTCGAACATTTTATTTTTTTCCGAAAAGCGTGAAGGCGAGCGTGAGGATAAGACTTAAGAGAACGCACGTGGTGACAGGAAAATAGAACGTAAAACTCCCGCGCCGCAGGAAAATATCCCCCGGGAGTTTTCCAAGGCCGGGAACCTTGCCGAAAACGGCCGAAAAGACCCCCATTCCCACCAGGATCAGGCCGAAGAAGATCAGAGTTTTTGCAAAGTCGCTCATGGCATTTCCTCTTTTAATCCAAGGAGACCCTTTGCTTTGGACTTTCTACCGGAAGTCAAGCTTCAGGATGAACTCTCGGAAAAATTCACCACGA
>JAHFHJ010000088.1 GCA_023246985.1 Candidatus Omnitrophota bacterium
GCGCTTCGGAGCGGGGGGGGTTCGTATCTTTCTGCCCCGCAACGCGAGACGGCGCGATCTCCGATCGAACCTGAATCGCACCAAGCGGCTGAACTGTCATACCGGCCCCGGGAGTGTTCAGGCGCACGCTCAAGAGGACCGCATTCTCTGACAAAGGCAGCGATCCGAGATTCGTGAGAATTTTGTCCCATCCCTGAGAACCCGCCCATTCAATAACATTCGAAACAAAAACCGCGGAGATCTGGGAACCCTTCTCCGCGCCACTCTTGGCCAAAGCGTCTTTGATACTCGCGGCCATGGCCGGGTCTTCCAATTCGACCGTCACTGTGGTAATCCTTCCTTCTTCGGCCATGCGTTTGACCTTTTGGAAATTCTTTTCATCCGCAAGCCAGCTTCCGCGCCCGGCCGAATCGGTCAGACTCATCATCCGGACCATGGCGCCGAGCCCGAAAAATTTCCGTTGGTACTGCTTCCAAAAAACCCGGCCCCAGGACCGCCAGACAGTGGGCAGGTTCTCGATGAATTTATCCCAGATCTCATGGCTCTGTGCCGCAAGCTTTTCCTTTCCGAGCTGTTGGGTCTGCCAAGAGATGATCTTTTCCTGCAGACGCCGATGGATCTCGTCGAGCGATTCCTGATTGAGCGCGTCGATGGTTCTGTCCTCCATAGGAACTCCTGAATAGAGCGACAGAAATTCCGCGCGATTCCGCGAGGCTTTGACCATTTCCAGCAGAATCGGCACAATCACTTCGGTTACATAGGGATTCCTGTCCGCAATGACCGCGGATTGAAATTTGCCGTGAGCGAGGTAGGAAAGAACGGGCCCGCCGGTCCCCACCCCGACCAAAACGCCCGTCTTATTCAGAACCGGACCAATTCCCTCCGGCCACTGAGTTTCATTCGTGACCGGCCACAATCGGTCCGTTTTGAGCCAACGAGCCATTTGCTTCGCCTGCTCCTCCGAACGAATCTTTGCGCGATCCGGTGCGCGGGCGATCGTGGCAATTTGCGTCCGGCCTGGATCGGTTTCGACGCGGACTTTGACTGACGCTCCGGGGATTATTTCATTCTCTCTGCCGGATGACGGCTTCATAGCCCTAAGAAGTCCTACCGCAACATCAGCGGGTGTGATCTTGACTTGTTTTTTTTCATTGAGGTCTCTCGCCATTTTTTCAGTCAGGGACCCTAAGACCTCCTGGGTTTTACCGAATGGCGCCGGTTCTACTTCGCGTTTCAACGTGTCAACGATCCGTCCCATCAACTTCAAATTTTCCGCCATGTCTGTAACCGTAATATCTTGTTCGGTGCCGCGGAAACCGCTGGCGATTTTTTTAAGAGCGCTCACAATGTCCTCAGTAGGCGCAAAAAGTTTTGCTAGGGCGTCAGGCGCAGGCAGCGCCGGGCGTTCAAAAAGCGGCCGGCTATCTATTTCCAATTTGCATTGAGGAGCAATAAACGACGGTTTGGAGGAGGCGGCGCGGTTTAAAAGATCGGAAACGGCGTCGGTCGTGAGCTGTTTCTTTTCGATAAGGGATTGGAGGCCGTCGGTAAAAATGTCGAGCTGGTATTCGAAGGTCTTCCAGATCTTGGCAAACGATTCCGTTTTGAATTTCTCGAGTTCTTTTTTGACGATGTCGAGAATCTCTTCCTTGGTGCGTTGGGGGCCGGCTGAGACCTCACGGCCGTTTCGCCCGAGCATTTCGTCGATATAGGGCAAATACTTCCCCGCCTCCGCGATCCTTCCCTGCTGGGCAAGCTCGCGGATCACATTATCGCGCCAGATCTTGAGCGTCCGGACGCGTTCATGGATCGGCAGGGCCTCAGTCAGGGCCTGGGCCGCGTGTCTCATGAGCGCGTCGAAATACGTGGTCTTGAGATATTCTTTGAATGAGACCTCGCCTTTCATGACCTTGAAATAATTCTCGCTTCCGGCAAGTGAGGCGATCTTCGGCGTCACGATCGCGTAGGCCACCCCCTTTTCTTTCAGGATCCGTTCTAGTCCGTTCGTGTGGAAACCTCCGGCCACGACGGTGATGGCCTTCTGCCTTTGATCCTTCATCATCGCGTCAATTTTGTCCGAGAACGCGCGGTCGCGCTTCTCCGCCCAGTCGTAGAACTCCAACGCGGGCATGAGATCGTCCTTGGCCGCAACCTCCGGGAAAATGTTCAGATAGGCCTTCGGATCTTTTTGATAGGCCGCGAGTTCTTCCTGCGAAAGTTCAAGTTTGATCAGATTTTCCATGAGGAAAAGGCGTTCGTATTTTGCGATCAACTCTCGTTCGGCCGGGGTCTTGGCCAGGCTCATTGCGACTTCGATCATGAAGCGCCGGAGCTCGCCGTAGAGTTCGCTTCCCTTGATCGAGGAGAGCGTCTCAGCGTGACCGAGGAACTTTTTGAGCTCCGGCGTGAGTTTGGGCCGTTTCCCGCACTCCGCGCCGAACTTGATCAGAAATTGGAGCATCTCGCCGGCCGAGATCTGGCCCGTCAGGAAGGCCTGGTAGCGGTTATAGAAATTCATTTCGTTTTTCACGCCGAGGCCGCGCGCGTACTTCGTCTTGAATTCATCGGCGATTTTTCGCACCTGGGGCGCGAGGGCGTTCTGCTTTCCGGTTTTTTCATAACCGATCGAGGCGAGCAGTCCGGGAAGCTCCTTATAACCGGAATTATTTTTCAGAAACTTTTGATATTCGGAAAGGGCGAGGAGAAGATCGAGAAGCGAGGTCCGATCAAGGCGGAAACCCTCGACCGCTTCATGAAGCTCGTTCAGTTTTGCGCCATAGATCTTGGCGCGATCGGCGTCCATCGCCTCCCGGGCGGCTTTCCATCGGACGAGAAGGCCGTCTTTCTTTTCCTGCGCGGCGAGGTACGCAAAATAGTTTTGTTCATAAAGCGGCCAATCCTCCATGCCAAGGAATTCGCCCGAGGCTTCCGGGGATACGGCCGCCATCTCGGGCCCCGAAAGTTCCGCGCGCCGTTCATAGCCCGCCAGGACCTTTTTTTGAACGGACGCTTCCGGAAAAGTCTTGAGGAGGATGGGCTCAAGCCGTCCCTTGGCGCCTTCGAGCGCTGTCAGACTGATGCCGTAGGTCTTGGCCAGAAGCGAGAGGATCTTCCGGATATTTTCCTGCGCGTCGATCACGGCGTGGGCGTCTTGAATTAAAACCACAAATTTTTCCGCCGTCGATGGTCCGCGGTCCGCAGCTTGAGTATTTTTGTCTGGGGTCTGGGGTCGAGGGTCGAGGGTCGGGAAATATGTTTTTGAAATATTTCCAAGCTCTGCCGGGATTGCGAGTTTTGTGAGGAGAGAAAACGGCGGCGCCGCGGCCGTGGCGGGCGCCGCATGCGCGGGCGGCATGTTCACGCTCGCAGCCGTGAACACAAAAACCACGACGGTCGCGATGATCCTCAACCCCCGGCTGTGTTTTCCATGCCTTTTGGTGCTCATAAAGTATGTGACTTTCTTCACTCCCGAAATTGGAGCTCATTCATTGCTCTTCAACGACTTGACTCTTTTGAAGCACCGCTGCTGTGATTTTTTTGACCCTATTTGTCTTTATTACCGCGTTTCAATTGATTTTATAGACCGCGGTATTGCACCGTGAACCCTTACCACATACCTATCATCCCGCCCCATGGGCGGGATGGGGCAATCCCGACTACCGTTCATGAAAAGAAAATCAAAGTCGGGATAGAATCAAATAGAGAACGGTACCCAAAAAATATGCCATAAGAGTTGAACTATTTCAAGGCTTCAAAAGAATTTATTTGATGTTTTTGAGCTTGTTTTTGATATAAAAATATAATTTACTATATATTGCTAGCGTAATATCACAACCCAACCAATTGCTATGCACCCGATTCCAGGCGGTCTGGAGTCGGGTAGATGGAGAGACGAAAGAGATGGGGAAATTAAGAGAAAGCGTTACTTTTTCCGCAGGACGCGGACAAACGAGAAAACCATCAGGATCAGGATAAAACTCCAGCTTAGAATGAGAAAAATCCAACCGGAAAGCTTCATCGCGATACCCGCCGCCCCAACCCGCCGATTTCACGCACCCGGAGCGTGAAACGGTGACAAAATGACGCGAAGGAGATCATTGGGGAATTCTTTGCTGAATGATATGCTTTTTTCGCCATGCAATGTGAACCAAAAGGATCATCAAGGCGCCAATCCCCACAAGAAGAAACCGCGCGAACCAGATATAAGGATAATCCGCCGCAGGAACCCCTTTCATCGTGAGGACCCCCCATCCGTCCTGGAACATCCAGAATCCGAGAAGGACCCCAAGATAGATCAGCGTAACATATTTCACGATAGGCAGAAAAAATCGCGGCAACTGAATATCGGCCCCGGCATGGATCTCCGTCCAGGCGTTCTCCTGCCCGAAGACCCAAATAAAAAGAACCAGCTCGATAATCGCAAAGATGACCAGCCCCACGGTCCCGATCCAGAAATCGATCTCATTCAAGAAACCATGTTTCAGGAAAAAAATAACGGGAAGCGTGAAAAAGAAGAGCATCACCCCCAGGATCCGGGCCGTCATTTTGCGGGTCCACTTGAATTCCTCCTGAAAAAACGCCATGAGCGGCTGCGCCATCGCCACGGACGATGTAAGACCGGCCAAAAAAAGAAGAAAGAACCAGATCGTCCCGACCAAGTGTCCGAACGCCATTTTTTGAAAGATGACGGGCATCGCGAAAAATCCGAGGTCGAACGCGCCGCCCGCCGCGATCTTCTGCGTCTGCGTCAGACCAAAGAACGCCACGGTCACCGGGATCGCGATCGAGCCGCCCAGGATCACTTCACAGAACTCGTTGGCCGAACAAGTCGCCAGCCCGGAAAGCACCACGTCATCCTTCGGCGTTAAATAGCTCGCATAGGTCTGAATCGCTCCAAACCCCACGCTCAACGTAAAAAAGATCTGCCCCGTCGCCGCCAGCCAGACCTTGCTTTGCTTCAGGATGCTAAAGTCCGGGTTCCAGATAAATCCGAACCCGTTCGCGATATTATTCGCAGGAAATTTCGGATCCGGAGTTCCCAGGAAGATCACCCGGATCACCAGAAAAACGCCAAAGACAAGAATGAGCGGCATCGCGATCTTGGCGAGGCGTTCGATCCCCTTGCTGACTCCCTTGGAAATGATCCACATCATGGAAAAATGGGTGATGATAAAAAAGAGGAATGCCGTCGCGATGCTCGGGAAATAAACATTGGAGGTCTTCCCTTGATAAGCGCTTAGAAAATCCGCCATGCCTTGAAAATTCTGAACCCCGAAATATTTTCCGGTAAAAGAGAAAACGCTGTACGCAAGGGTCCACGAAACGATGTAATTGTAATAGATCACCAGAAGGAACGGAACCGCGAGCCCCACGGCGCCCAGGTACTTCGCTATCGGATGCTTCCAAAGGTAGTGGAACATGCCGGGAGTCGTGCCATGGCCATATTTCCCGCCGAAACGGCCGATCCCCCATTCAATCCACATGAGCGGGATCCCCAGCAGGAGGAACGCCACAAAGTACGGGATCATGAATGCACCGCCGCCGTTATTGACGCATTGGACCGGAAAACGAAGAAAATTACCCAGACCGACGGCATTCGCGGTCATGGCCAAGATAAGCCCCAAACGGGTGCCCCATTGCTCGCGCGGCTTCGGGTGTGATTGCGTCATGCGGAAAGGTTAGCGAAAATCAACACGGGGTTCAAGCAATAAAGGCACACGCTCTCCCACGAAGGAATGTCTATCCTTGTCTGGGGGTTGATTTCTAAAATGTCTGACAAGGATAGTCCCAATTCCTATCAATTTTAACGAAGTTGAAATTGGGGCAATCCCGACTACCGTTCATGAAAAGAAAATCAAAGTCGGGATAGAATCAAATGGAGAACGGTACTAGCGTATCTTCCGGCCTTGATATTTATTTTTAATATTAGATTCAAAAAAACGGCCGTGGGAAGGTGCCGTCAGGAATTCCTGGTAGACGGTCTCGGGAACATTCTCATACTGATAAATGGCGCCGACAATAAACTCCACTTGGAGCATGCTGCGTTTGTGTTCGTATCCGATCCACTCGATCTCACGCGATAAAACCATATTGTTGATCATTG
>JAHFHJ010000019.1 GCA_023246985.1 Candidatus Omnitrophota bacterium
CCAATCTTTACTCCGCTCAACAGTGACTCTTTAAATGCTAAGTTTGTGGGAGTGGTCGTATGAATGTGCTAACGATTTTGGGCTTGTTTGCAGTTGCGGCAATGCTTGTGTGCCAGGCGTTGGAGAATCGCAGCGGATGGTTCCTAAAAAGGTAAGTAAAAAGTACCGGGTACCTTTTTACGGGTTATTCTGTGATGGCGATAAGCCGTTGGATCACTTCTTCGACTACGCGATTGGGCGTGGACGCTCCGGCGGTGATCCCGATCTTAAGGGGGTCAGCCGCCTTTTTGATCCCTTCAAAAAAAGGCGCCCGACCCCTTTTTTGCAACCATCCCTCAGTTGCGACGATCTCCTGGGTCCCGATTTTTTGATGACGGATTTTTTCCCGGGAAACCAGCGAAGACGCGTCTTCGACATGGAATGCGGGGCAAAAAGCGGCGGCGATCTCGGCAAGATGCCCGGTATTGCTCGACCGGTAACCGCCGATGACAAGAATGAGATCCATCTTTTTCTCGCCCAGCCCGCGGATCGCGTCCTGCCGATCCTGCGTCGCCGAACAGATCGTGTCAAAATGCCGGAAACGGCCGGGAAGCTCTCCGGCCCCGTAGCGTTTCTCCAGCGCTTCACGCAGTATTTTCGAGATCTCGATCGATTCCCGGGAAAGCATGGTCGTCTGGTTCGCGAACCCGATCTTCCCCAGGTCCCGGTCCGGGTCCAATCCTTCCGAACACGCCTTTTCGAATTCTTCAAGGATCCTTTTCCGCGTTCCTTTCCCCGCAATGTATTCACAAACCCTGACCGCCTGTTCTTTATCTTTCACCACAAGATATTTCGAGGCCCGCGAGCATGTCGCCCGCGTTTCTTCATGATCGTACTTCCCGTGGATCACCGCCGTGAATCCGCCCCGGCTGTAGGATTCCACGCGCCGCCAGACGCTCATCACGGACCCGCAGGTCGTATCCACGATCACGCAACCCTTTTTCCGGAATTCCTTGAGCGCCTCGACCGACACCCCAAAAGCCGGCATGATCACGACATCCTTCTCGGTGATCCCGGAGCATGAAGCATCGTGGGTGAGGATCTTGACCCCCATCCCCTGAAGCTCCGCGTTCACGCGCGGATTATGGATAATTTCATTGGTAAGAAAAATGCGGCGTTCCGGAAAACGCGCGCGGGTCTCGTAGGCATATTGCACGGCGCGCTCCACGCCGTAACAAAAACCGAATTCCCTGGCGAGATGGATTTCAACGCGGCCGGTCTTCAACAGAAATCCCGCGGCGCGGACCTTGTCGATCAACGGGCTGTGGTAGCTTTGATCGAGTTGGGATTGAACCCTGCCCTTGAGCCCGAAACTCGCGCGGAGGGTCTTTTCGGGTTCGGTCATAAAATCCCTGCTAGGAGGAAGCGATCTTGCGGACCGTCACGCCGGCCTGATCGAGCAGTTTCAGGGAGAGTTCCAGGAACGGATAATTTCCCTGGTAAACGACCTCGGCGATCCCGGCGTTGATGATCATCTTGGTGCACATGAGACACGGCGAAAAGGTCGTGTAAAGCGCGGCGCCTTTGAGACTCACGCCGTGATACGCCGCCTGAACAATGGCATTCTCTTCTCCGTGCGAACAAAGACATTCCCCGAGATCTTTCCCGGAAGCGTCGATCGCGTTGCAACGCGGGCAGCCGCCGTCGCGGCAGTTGGTGATCCCGCGCGGCGTTCCGTTGTAGCCGGTCGAAATAATGCGTTTATCCTTGACGATCACCGCCGCGATCTTCCGTTTCACGCAGCTGGAACGCATCGCCGCGACCTTCGCGATATTCATGAAATATTCGTCCCAACCCGGACGCGGGGCTTTTTGCGCGAGTTCGAGCAGAACCTGCCTCACCTTCTCATGCATTTCTTTCAAGGGTCCGTTATTATCGATCTGAAGATCCGCCAGGGCCAGGGCCTGATCAAGCTGCTGGTCGGTCTTGTTCGCGCTCTTCGCTTCTTGGGCCTCCAGCGCCCGGAAATCTTCCCACGCCCGCGGATCGTGCTCGCGGCCGCGCTGTTTAAGCCGTTCAAAACGGAGTTTCTCAGGGGCCTGAATGCGGATAAGCGTGAAATCATTGCGGCGGCGGAAGACCCGGACTTCGGAAGGATGACGGATGGAATCAATGACGTAATGTTTTTCGGGATCGAGCCTCGCAAAGATCCGTTCGGCGAGACAGCCCGGCCCCTCTTTTTCGCGCAGTTCATTCCCCAGCGCGACCAGAACGTCGCGCGCGACCTCTTGACCGCGTTTTTTCGCTTCGTCCCGGAGCGCGTCGGAAAGCGAATAGTAGTGAAAACCGCGATCCTTCAGAAAATTCGCGGCCTCCCCTTTGCCTGACCCGTTCTTCCCGGTCAATCCGATGATCATGACGTCCCTTTAGGAGCGCTGAATCCAAAAATCAGGCGCATAGAATCGCCGATCGCCCGCGTGCCGCTCGATCAGGATGAGGTGACTGGCATTTTTGCCGTCTTCCACTTCAGGCAGTGCCGCAATCTCACGCAGCGCTTCGCCGTGTTTCCCGGCCGGAGGCCTGATAAAACCTACGGCTTGTTTCTCGAGACGGAAAACCGCTTCTTCAATGTCCTCGACGCGCACCGCCAGGGCATAAGGCTTCTTGTCTCCAAAATGCGCGACCCAGTCTAATCCGGATTTTTCATGAGGATGCTCAACCAGGATCGCCGGAGCGCATCCTCTGCGCAAAACCTCTACGCCGTGCCCCTTGTGCTCGAGAACTTTTGCGGTCAAATCCCTTTGATACCCCATCTCGAGAAATTCGTTCGCTCTTTTCTTCAAGTGAATCGTGCGGAAAATAAGATGGTCCAGAACGGGATGGAGGCCGATCCCCACGAGCGAAAGACCGCGCGTAATGACCCGGGCGGCGGCATTTCCCGCGGAGAGCTCCGCGGCATACTGTTTCAAGGCTTGCTCCAGGATAGCGGGGTCTTTGCGGCCGGAAGCGGATGTCATCTTTGATTCCTTATGAACAAAATGCTTTTAAAGGCACGTTTGCCTCTGTTGTTTCACTTTGCGAAACAAAGGAGCCGGGGCAAACGGAGAAAATTTATACGAATTTATTTTATTTTAGTTTATTCCCCGGTTTTTTGGGGGCTTCATCTTTGGAACGGGGCGTCGCCTTGGGGTTGGCCTTGAACTGAGGCGCCAAGTCCACGTTGATCTTCGCGTAAACCGGGTCCATATCTTCGGATTCGACGATCGAACCGACAGGACATTCCACCGCGCAAGCCCCGCAGGAAATACAGATCGCCGGGTCGATCACCATGAAATCTTTTCCTTGATAAGTTCCGGGAAAAATCGCTTCAGTCGGACACACGCCGGCGCAAAGGCCGTACCGTTCACCGTGACATTTTTCAGTAATGACATAAGACATTTCGTAATTCTCCTTAATGGGTGTTGGTTTTGAAAGAGGCCGTATTTTAACCGCTGCCTCCCCTACCGTCAATGCTTCAAAAAAAGGATCCGCGGATTAGGGAACGGTCTCTTTAAAACTTTTAGCGAAGCGGTCCTGACTCTTATTTTTTTCGGGTCTCAGGGGGTCCGTCCCGAATGCCATTTTCCGGAAATTCAGCTTTCTTCTTTGTTTTTATTCAAAGCGGCATAGAATACGCGTATGCATTTACTAGCCCTCGAAACTTCCAGCCCGATCTTGAGCGTCGCGGTCAAAAGATCCGGGGCCAAACTCCGCCGCGCCGCGGTCCGAGGCCCTATGAAGCACGCGGAGAACATCCTTCCCGTGATCGACCGGCTGCTTAAAAAAGAACGGCTCAAGATCGGAGACATCGACGCTTTTCTGATCGGCCGGGGACCCGGATCTTTCACCGGATTGCGCGTCGGCTTTGCCACGCTCCAAGGATTCCTCGCCGTCCGGCCCCGACCCTGCTACGGCGCCTTTTCCCTTGATCTCATCGCGGCGGGGATTAAGGGCTATCAAACTCTTGCGGTGTGCCTGGACGCGAAGCGTGGTAAACTCTACACGCGTTCGTATCATTCTCAGGGAAAAAGATGGATTCCGGACGGGCCGTCGCGCGTGGTGCCATTCGAGGCGATGGCTCAAAAAATTCCTGGAGGAAGTCAGATCGCCGGCGACGGGATTCGAAAGTTCCACGCCGGGAATTTTGAGATAGCGCCTGAAAAGAACTGGCTTCCCCGGGCCTCGACCCTGATTGAATTGTTCGAAGCAAAGAGTCCGCTCCTTAAAAAGTTGGGGCGGCCCCAAGAGCTTCTGCCGGTCTATCTGCGTCATTCCGAACCGGAAGAAAAAATCGCTGAAAGAAAAAAATGACGATGTTTTGTCATCCTCGCATGTTTGAAACGGGGACCCCCAAATCTGGATTTCCGATAAAAGCGTTCGGGAATGACGTGAAAAGGAGTCAAAAAAATTACGATGGCTGAACTTATTCAAAGTAAATCCCGACTCCGGCACGGCGCGTGGATCGAGCTCCGCGCAGACCGCCTCCTCAAAAATCTTGAGACCCTTCAGAAACATTCCGGACAAACGGATGTCCTTGCGGTCATTAAGGCGAACGCTTACGGCCACGGCCTCAAGGAGATCGCCGGCGCTTTGGCCGGCAAGGTCGCTTATTTCGGCGTCGCAACGCTTCGCGAGGCGTTGGAACTGAGAGAGCATCACCCGCAAACTCCGGTATTCCTGTTCGGACATCTCTTCCCTCGGGAGCTCCCGGCAGCGCTCCTGGGCGGCATCACGCTAAGCGTTTCCAGCTTGGAAAAGGCCAGAGAGATCTCCGTTCTTTCGGAAGACCTCGGCCGAAAAACCTCGGTTCATATCAAGATCGATACCGGCATGGGCCGCATGGGAATTCCGATCCGGGAAGCGGCTGTTTCTATAGGGGAAATGGCAAAACTCAAAGGCCTTCTTCTTGACGGGATCTACACGCATTTCCCGACGGCGGAAAAAGACGACGCGTTCCGCGAAGCGCAAGTCCGGGGATTCTTATCGCTCCTTGAGACGCTTGAAAAAAAGAATATCGCGTTCCGGTTCCGCCATGCCAAGAACAGCGCCGCCGCGTTGACGCTTAAGACGCCCCTCCTTAACATGATCCGCCCGGGATTGACGCTTTACGGAATCTATCCGGATCCCATTTTAAAAGAAACTGCGCGCTTTGAACCGGTCCTCTCCCTTAAAAGCAGGATCGTGCTTGTCAAAAGAGTCCGGGCGGGAGAATCTGTGGGGTACGGCCGCGAGTTTTTCGCCCAAACGGCTACGACGATCGCGGTGCTTCCGGTCGGCTACAGTCACGGTTATCCGTACGCGACATGGAAAAAAGCCTCCGTTCTTTTTCAAGGAAGGCGCTATCCCCTCGCGGGAAAAGTCTCTATGGATTATATCGCCGTGGATCTTGGAAACACCGAAGCCAAAGAGGGCGATACGGTCACGCTCCTTGGCGAGGATCAAGACGAACGCATCACGGCCGAAGAGATCGCCGAATGGGCCGGTACGATTTCCTATGAGATCGTGACGCGCTTAAATTCCAATTTACCGCGAGTCGTTATTCTAGGGAGTTGAAAAACCCGAAAGGAAATCCTTCGCCCGTTAGTACCGCTTGACATTTGATTTTAGTACCGTTCTCCCGGGGAGAACGGTACTGGGCTCAGGACGATAAAAAGCATCGTGATCCATTTCCAGATACGTCACATTCCGGAAGTTTCATCGACGAATACCGTCGTTCTGGAAGAAGCGCGCCAAGGCGCTCCGGAAGGTCTTGTCATCACGACGGATTATCAGACCGCCGGACGAGGCAAACCCGGCAAGGACTGGTGGTCGCCCCGCGGAAAGAACCTTCTGTTCTCGATTCTCCTCAGGCCGCCGCTTCGCCTGAACCAAGTTCCGCTCATGACTCAGATCGCTTGTCGCGCGGTTGCAAAAACCTTGAAGGAAAAGTATGGTATTGACTCGGAATTCAAACGGCCCAATGATGTTATGGCCGGAGGCCAAAAGCTCTGCGGAACACTTGTTGAGGCCTTGTCGACCCCGGTAGTGCTTGAGGCGGTGGCCGCCGGGATTGGCCTGAACGTAAATGCCGAAGCCTCCGAGCTGATTCCAAGCGCGGTCTCCATGGCGATGATTACCGGAAAGGTCTATCCTTTGAAAGAGATCCTTGAATACATTCTTGAGGAACTGAGCGAACGGATCGGAGAATGGTACAAAACGGGGACTATGAGGTAGATGATAAAGCGCATTCTTGTTATAGACATTGGGAATACGGCGGCGACATTCGGGTTTTATGAGGGTGGACGATTGGTAAGCTTTGGATCTATTCAATATAACGATATCCCAAAATATGCTGAAAAAATTACTCGAAGTGGTAAATATAGTCATTTAGATGTTGTTATAGCTTCTGTATTCCCAAAAATAACTGCTTTTCTGAAATGTAATCTACAAATTATCAAGGGATTAAACCTTTGGGTCGTGGGTGAGAATTTGCCCATAAAAATACATCATAACTATAATGACTACAGTAAGTTAGGCTGTGACAGAAAGGTCAATATTTACGGAGCGACCAAAATGTACCGCCTTCCGATCCTTATCATTGACTATGGAACTGCCATCACATTTGATTATGTTGATGCTCATGGGATTTTTCAGGGAGGAATGATTGTTCCCGGGCCCGAGACTGCCTTCCGCGCTCTCGGCCAGAGAGCCGCCTTGCTTCCCAAGCAACTTCGTCTTCCGAAAAAGGCAAAAACCTTTCTCGGCCGCACCCCTCGGGAATGCATGGAATCCGGGATCCTGGAAGGCTATGGCGCCATGACGGACGAATTGATCCAAAGGTTCCGAAAGCGGTATGGAAGGAACCTCCGAGTCCTGGCAACCGGTGGATTCGCCGAGACCCTCCGCCCCTATACAATGAATATCCATACCGTCGATCCCCAACACTCCGTCAAATCTCTTCTCGCGCTTTGGCGGGAGCGTACTTCAAAACACTCCTGACCCGTTTCCTACCCTGCCTTTTCATGAATCTTTAAAATCGACCGGCCGGACTGTTCCGATTTCCAAAAAATAATGATCCTGGGGCGGGGGTATGAAACGATCCATAATCCAAAATTTTCAAAAAATTTTCCTTGATTTTTTGGGTCCGTTGAATACAATAGCGCCTCACTTGGCACTCAAAAATGCCGAGTGCCGGTGCCGTGTCACTTGATTTTAAAGAGTACGCGACACTGCCCTGATGATTCGTTTTGAATCAATGAGAATCAGGACTGCCCACAACGCATTTCATCCGGCAACAACTCATAAAAGGAGAACCCATATGGTAAAACAACTTCTGTTTAGTGAAGAAGCGCGCCGCGCGATTCTGCATGGCGTGGATCAGCTTGCGAACGCGGTCAAGATCACGCTTGGCCCCAAAGGCCGTAATGTGGTCCTGGAAAAAAAATTCGGCTCCCCCACCGTCACCAAAGACGGCGTCTCGGTCGCCAAGGAGATCGAGCTCGAAGATCCTTATGAGAATATGGGCGCTCAAATGGTCAAGGAAGTCGCTTCCAAGACCTCGGACGTGGCGGGCGACGGCACCACGACCGCAACCATTCTCGCGCAGGCGATCTACCGCGAAGGCCTGAAAAATGTCACGGCCGGAGCGAACCCGATGGCCCTCAAGCGCGGCATCGATAAAGCCGTGGAAGCCATTGTCGCGGAACTTGACAGAGTCGCCAAACCGATCGGTAAGGACAAGAAAGAGATCGCTCAGATCGCCTCGATTGCCGCGAACTCCGACACCACGATCGGCGACCATATCGCCGAAGCCATGGACAAGGTCGGCAAAGACGGCGTCATCACGGTCGAGGAAGCCAAAACCACCGCCACGGCGCTTGATGTGGTGGAAGGCATGCAGTTCGACCAGGGCTATCTTTCCCCTTATTTCGTCACCGACGCCGAGCGCATGGAAGTCGTGCTCGAAGAGCCGTTCATCCTCATCAACGAGAAAAAGATCTCCGCGGTGAAGGATATGCTTCCGATCCTCGAAGCCGCGTCCAAAGCCGGCAAGCCGCTCCTCATCATTGCCGAGGAAGTGGACGGCGAAGCGCTCGCGACCCTCGTGGTGAACAAGATTCGCGGCACGCTCACCGTTTGCGCGGTCAAAGCCCCGGGATATGGCGACCGCCGCAAAGCCATGCTCGAAGATATTGCCATCCTCACGGGCGGCAAGGCGATCACCGAAGACCTCGGCATCAAGCTTGAGAATGTGACGCTCAAAGAACTGGGCCGTGCCAAACGCGTGACCGTGGATAAAGAAAACACCACGATCATCGAAGGCGCCGGCAAAAGCGCGGACATCACCGGCCGCGTCGGACAGATCAAGAAACAGATCGAAAATACGGACTCGGATTATGATAAGGAGAAGCTCCAGGAACGCCTCGCGAAGCTCGCGGGCGGCGTGGCAGTCATCCATGTCGGCGCCGCGACCGAAACGGAAATGAAAGAAAAGAAAGCCCGCGTTGAAGACGCGCTTCACGCGACCCGCGCGGCCGTGGAAGAAGGGATCGTCCCGGGCGGCGGTGTGGCGCTTCTGCGCGCCTCGGCGGCGCTTGACTTGCTCAAGCTCAAGGGCGATGAGAAGATCGGTGCGAATATCATCAGACGCGCGCTCGAGGAACCTCTCCGTCAGCTGGCTTTCAACGCCGGCGAAGAAGGCTCCGTTGTCGTCCAGCGCGTCATGTCCGAAAAAGGCAACATCGGATACAACGCCGAGACCGGCGTGTTCGAGAATCTTGTGGAAGCCGGCGTAATCGATCCGAAGAAAGTCACCCGCAGCGCCCTTCAGAACGCCGCAAGCGTTTCGGGGCTCCTCCTCACCACCGAAGCGCTCATCACGGACCTTCCCGAAGAAGAGAAGATGCCGCCGATGCCCGGCGGCGGGATGGGCGGAATGGGAGGTATGGGAGGAATGGGCGATTATTAATCGACGCTGTTTGTCGTCCCCGAATGCTTTTATCGGGAGGCCAGAAAATAGCAACTATACCGTTCTCCATTTGATTCTATCCCGACTTTAATTTTCTTTTCATGAACGGTAGTCGGGATTGCCCCAATTTCAACTTCGTTGAAATTAATAGGTATTGGGACTAAGGGTTCACGGTATTGTACCGCATACCCCTAAATTCGAATGTCATGCGGTACTCGATTCCCGCTTAAAACATGCGGGAATGACGAATAAATAAACCACGGAGGATTCAACCATGAAAGTAAAACCGTTAGCAGACCGAGTGCTTGTGGAAGTTCTTGAAGCAGAAGCTAAAACCAAGGGTGGAATTATTCTCCCGGACACCGCCAAAGAAGAAAAGACCGAAGGCAAGGTCATCGCCATCGGCGCAGGAAAAACGCTCGAATCCGGCAAGGTCCAGGCCATTGAAGTGAAAAAGGGGGATCGCGTGCTCTTCGGCAAATATTCCGGCGATGACATCTTAATCGACAGCGTGAAGCACAAGATTCTCAAAGAGAGCGAAATTTTGGCGGTCTACGAGACTGAAAAATAACCGGATTTCAAGATGCCGAATCCCAAACAAATAACAAATTTCAAAAAGCAACTTTTAAACGGCGGGGATTTAGGAGCTTGGAATTTGTTTGGTTCTTGTCCGCCACAGTGCGTCGGACGGATCCGTCCTCTGGCGGAGAAATTGGTTCTTGTGATTTCTAACCCTTAAGGAGTGATTTATGGCAAAAACGATATCGTATTCTGAAGACGCGCGCCAGCGGATCAAACGCGGCGTGGACATCCTCGCAAGGGCCGTCAGCGTCACGCTCGGCCCCCGCGGCCGCAACGTCGTGATCGATAAGAAATTCGGCGCGCCGTTTGTCACCAAAGACGGCGTCACGGTGGCCAAGGAGATCGACCTGAAAGACCCGTATGAAAATATGGGCGCTCAGATGGTCCGTGAAGTCGCTGAAAAAACCTCGGATAACGCCGGGGACGGCACCACGACCGCGACGGTCCTGGCGCAGTCCATCGTTTCCGAAGGCCTGAAGAATGTCACCGCCGGCGCGAACCCTATGGCGCTCAAGCGCGGGATCGACAAAGCCGCCGCCAAGGTGGTCGAGACCGTCAAGAAGATGTCCAAGGCCGTCAAAGGCAAAGAAGACATCCAGGCCATCGGCGCCATCAGCGCAAACAATGACGAATCGATCGGCCAACTGCTCGCTGACGCGCTGGAAAAAGTCGGCAAAGAAGGCGTGATCACGGTCGAGGAGGCGAAAGGCATTAAGACGGAACTTGAAGTGGTTGAGGGCATGCAGTTCGACCGCGGTTATTCGTCCCCTTATTTTGTGACCGACGCGGAGCGGATGGAAGTGGTCTTAAAAGAGCCTTACATCCTCCTCTTCGAAAAGAAGATCTCCACCGTCAAGGATCTCGTCCCGGTGCTTGAAAAAGTGGCGCGCCTCGGCAAACCCCTCCTCATCATTTCCGAGGATATTGAAGGCGAGGCTCTCGCAACGCTCGTGGTCAATAAGATCCGCGGCGTGCTTCAGATCGCGGCCGTCAAAGCCCCCGGATTCGGCGATCGGCGCAAGTCCCTGATGGAAGATATCGCGACCCTCACCAAGGGCAAGTTTATCTCCGAGGACCTCGGCGTGAAGCTTGAGAATGTCGACCTCGACATGCTCGGCACGGCCCAGCGCATCGTGATCGATAAGGACAATACTACGATCGTCGGCGGCACGGGTTCGCAGAAAGACATCAAGGCCCGCTGCGAGCAGATCAAGGCCCAGATCGAGAAGTCCGATTCGGATTATGACAAGGAAAAACTCCAAGAACGGCTCGCAAAACTTTCCGGCGGCGTCGCGGTCGTCAAGGTCGGAGCGGCCACGGAGATTGAAATGAAAGAAATGAAGGCGCGCATCGAAGACGCGCTTCACGCGACCCGCGCGGCCATCGAAGAAGGTATCGTTCCGGGCGGCGGCGTAGCACTTCTCCGTTCCATCGCCTCGCTGGAGGATATTAAAGTCAGCGGCGATGAGGCGACGGGCGTTCAGATCGTGCGGCGGGCGCTCCAGGAACCGGCTCGCAAGATCGCCCACAATTCCGGCGTCGACGGATCCGTCGTGGTGAGAAGGATTCTCGAAGGCAAGGGCAGTTTTGGCTTTAATGCCCAGACCTGCGAGTACAGCGACCTGGTGGAAGATAAGGTCATTGATCCGGCGAAGGTCGTCCGCGTCGCGGTGGAGAACGCCTGCAGTATCGCGGGTCTTATTGTCACGACGGAATGCGTAATCGCGGAGAAAAAGAAAGAAGTCAAGAACGAGGATAAGAAAAAATCTTCCAATTACTCCGGCAGCATCGAATAAAGCGACCCATAAAAAAGGCCTGTTCCCTTCCGGGAACAGGCCTTTTTTATTGTCTAAATTCTTAACGACATTTGATTTTGGGTATCGACGGCACTGTACACGACGAAGCTTGAGATTGAACATCCCCCAACGCACACACCTGTTTTGAGGATCCGGTACCAATTCCAGACCGGGTCTGGAATTGGGTGCGCAAAGCTTTTGTCCGGCGCATTGTTCGGCGTATTGTTGATGAGGGGCAAGGGATGCGAGGCAGAATAGCACCCTGCAGCGTGGCCGATGAATTTGGGGACTATAAAATAACGAAGTCGATCTTAGCGCGACTTGCGGAAAGCAGGGGCGATATAGCCGCGGGAGCGGCCTCCCCGGCCGAAGCGCCGGCCGCCGAAAGAGGCGACTTTGACGGGCTTATGCTCGACAAAGCTTTCGAGCGCCATTTCGGGATGTTCCGAGATGGGAACCGCCATGCGCATGAGCTTTTCGATGTCCTTGATATCCTTGCCTTGTTCGGGCGTCGCGAACGAGATCGCGTGCCCTTTATCACCGATACGGCCCGTGCGGCCGATACGATGTACATAATTTTCGGATTCATCGGGGAGATCATAGTTGAGCACCAGTTCGATCCCCTTCACGTCAATGCCCCGCGCCGCGATGTCGGTGGCCACAAGAATGCGGTACTTCCCGGATTTGAACCCCTCCAGGGCTTCCCGCCTCTGGGAGAGGGAGCGGTCCGCGTGGATCTCGGCGGCCCGGTGCCCCATTTCCCGAACCGCGCGGGCGATCTTGTAAGCGCCGATTTTGGTCCTGGAAAAGACAAGCACGGTCCCGTGGTATTGCGCCAGCACCTTTTTCAAAAGATCCCGCTTGGCTTCTTTTTTGACGACGAAAACTTCCTGGGTAATCTTCTCCGCCACCGTCCCGGATTTCGCGATCTCGATGTGAATCGGCAGCTTCATCTGGCTCGAGGCGATCTTCATGATCGTTTCCGGAATGGTCGCTGAAAAAAGCATGGTTTGACGATCCTTCGGAATGGCTTGAAGGATCCTGTTGATCTGCGGCGCGAAACCCATATCCAGCATCCGGTCGGCCTCATCGAGCACCAGAATGCTGATCTCATTCATAAAGACATACCGTTGTTCCATATGGTCCAGCAAGCGGCCCGGGGTCGCGATCAGAATGCGCGGATGCTGGCGGAGTTCCTGGATCTGATTATGCATGGAAGCGCCGCCGATCAGAACCGCGAATTTGATCTTGGGATCAAGTTTATGCAGACTTTGATGGACCTGAGAGGCCAGTTCGCGGGTCGGCACAAGGATCAGACCGCGGCCTTTTTTCTGGGCAAGACGCTGGATCATCGGGATCCCGAACGCCATCGTCTTCCCCGTCCCCGTCTGTGCGACCCCGATCACATCCTGTCCATCGATGGCCAAAGGAATGGCTTTCTGCTGGATCGGTGTCGGCGTATGAAATTTGAGCTTCTCAAGGATTTCAAGAATATGGGGCGCGATGCCGAGACCGTAAAAACTCGGAGAAACGGGCGGTTCTACCGCCGGATGTGTGTTCACCCCGTTAGATCTCCTATCAAATTTTGCTTTTTATCGAAAAATGCGGAAGCTGCGTTATACCGCGTAAATTTCTCATTCAAATCGCGTGAGAGATTCCATACTGCATCCCCATCGATTTTATGGGTTCGCAGTATTGTACCGCATACCCATCCATTCGAATGCCATGCGGGACTACTCCCAACTTTGAATTTTTTTACATCAATGGTAGTTGGGGTTGCCCCATCCCGCCTCCGGCGGGATGATAAGGATTGGGACTAACGGAGCAAGCGAGCGCAGTATATGACGGAACCGGCAAAAAAACGAGCGAATAAAAACGCTCCGCTATTCAAGGGCGCCGGTCTTCGCGACCTGGCTGAATTTGAGGGCGCTTTGCCTCACCGTTCGCTTGAAGGTCGCGTAATCAACATCGATCAATCCGAACCTCGGACCGAACCCCTTGTCCCATTCGAAATTGTCTAAAAGTGACCAGTAAAGATAGCCCATGACCGGCACGCCTCGTTCCATGGCACCGTAAACGCTTTTCAGATGCGCGGAAATAAATTCCCAGCGCTCGGCGTCATCGGAAGTGCAAATGCCGTTCTCCGTGATCATGAGGGGCAAATCATATTTTTTGAGCTTCAGAAGAAGCTGAGAGAGTCCCTCCGGATAAATATCCCAGCCGAGCGAATTCTTTTTGACCGGATGATGGCCCGCCTTGCAAGTATCCGAAAGAAGATTCCGAAGGCCCCATTTTTGAACATCCACCAATTGCCGCGAGTAATAATTAACACCGATAAAATCAAGCGCTTTATGGCGGAGAAAAATGCTGAGAAGTCTTTCATTGAACAACTTGTGGCGCAGGGACGCGGCAAACCGGTTCTTTAGACTTGGCGTACAGGGCACAAGCGCCATCATGTGCTGCGCGATGCTGACGCGGGGGCCGGAGAGGCTCTCCTGCCTGTAGATCTTGTGGATCAGACGGTAGGCCCTGAGATGCGCCGAAACCATGCGCCTTTCGACCCGCAGCATTCTCCAAAGAGACTTCACCTGCGGCGGCCAGATCCCGAAAAGGTATGCGTGAGAAATATAGATCGTCGGCTCGTTGATCGTGATCCAGATGCGAACATATTGTGCCAAAGCGCGAACCACGAATTCCGTGTAGCGCAAAAAATACCGAACGGCCCTTGGGTGCTCCCAGCCTCCCAGTTTGGCAAACCAGACCGGATTCGTGAAATGATGCAGCGTGACGACCGGCTCAATGTGGCGGGCTTTCAGCGCGAGAAGAACGGCAAGATAATGATTGAGCGCTTCCCGGGAGAATTTCCCTTCCTCCGGTTCGATACGGCCCCACTCAATCGAAAAACGGTGGACGTTGTGGCCAAGACCTTGGGCTAGATCAAAATCCTGATCATACATTTCATAATGACGGCAAGCGGGGCCGGAACACTCGTTCCCCGCGGATTTTTCCCAGGGCCACCAATCCGAACCGACATTGCCCCCCTCGACCTGATAGGCCGCAGTCGCAGCGCCCCAGAGAAACTTTTTCGGAAATTGAATCATCGGTAAGTATATCATAAACCAAACTGCAAACTACAGACCGCCGACTGCAGCCCCGAAAAAGGCATGTAAAGGTTCTTTGTCTGTTGTCTGTTGTCTGTTGTCTGTTGTCTGTTGTCTGTTGTCTGTTGTCTTTGCCGCGAGAACATTGTAGATTGCACGCATGCATTCGCTGATCCGGCAGATCAAAAAAACCTATGGCATGGCAAAACCCCATGAGCGGAAAGCGGTGCTCCATAATTTCGCATCGCTTTCCGTGCTCCAGGCCCTCATCTACCTTCTGCCGGTCTTGGTCCTCCCCTATCTTTTCAGAATTATCGGCCCTGAAAAATTTGGTCTGATCGCCTTCGCGCAAGCCTTCGTCCAATACTTCATGATCCTGACCGATTATGGATTCAGCATCTCCGCCACCAAAGAGATCTCGCTTTGTCAACACAACCCCGCGGAGATCAACAGGGTTTTTTCTTCGGTCATGACGGTCAAGATCGGTTTGGCGCTGGTGAGCCTTGTCCTGCTGAGCAGCATGGTCTATTTCGTCCCACGGTTCCGGGGCAATTGGCAGGTCTACGCGCTGAGTTTCGGCACCGTGCTGGGAAATACGCTCTTCCCGGTCTGGTTTTTCCAAGGAACCGAAAAAATGAAATACATCGCGGATCTGAATATCGCGGGCGGAGTCCTGAGCTTTATTCTTATTCTTTTATCCGTTCATGGACCGCAGGACTATCTGAGGGTTCCGTTGATCCTCTCGTCGATCAGCATGATCACCGGGCTTTGGGGACAACATATCGCTTTCAGGAAGCTCGGCATTTCATTCCGTTTCCCCGGATACACCAGCTTGCGCGGACAGCTTACGGCGGGCTGGGATATTTTTGTTTCGGTCGTCGCGATCAACGCCTATACGACCACCCGCATTTTCGCGATCGGTCTTCTCACCAATAACGCGGTCACGGGATATTATTCCATTGCCGAACGGGTCGCGGGGCTTTGCCAGACCTTTCCGCTGGCCTCATTTTCGCAGGCGCTTTTCCCGCGACTGAGCAAGATATTCCGGAAAAGCAGATTCCGGGCTTTTGAATTCATGCGGCGGATCCAGCTGATCACCGTCAATATCTCGCTCATCTGCCTCCCGCTGATCTTCATTTTCGCCGAGTGGCTGGTCAAAACGGTGTTTGGCGGGAATTATCCGGAAACGGTGCTTTCCCTGAGGCTTCTTCTCATCGCTGTTTTCTTTGTTGGCTGCAACGCCTTCCGCGTCCAGTTCCTGCTCGTCTGCGGCAAAACGCACATCTATTCCCGGATTCACGTCATGATGGCCATGATCGGCCTCCCCATGATCTTCCTCCTGACTCAGGCATTCTCCTATGTCGGAGCGGCCAT
>JAHFHJ010000089.1 GCA_023246985.1 Candidatus Omnitrophota bacterium
GGCCTTGATCCGGCATCTTCCGAAAATCCCGAAACGGAACATTCTGATCTCCTGGTCTTTGAACCCCGAAGATTTTATCCGGACCCAGGAATTCAAAAGCGCTTCTCTTGAAAAACGGCTTGACGCCGCGTCCGGCGCGATCCGGAAAGGCTACCGCCTCGGCTTCCATTTCGATCCGCTTCTCATGCTTCCGGGTTGGAAAGAAAAATACGCGGCCCTGATTCAAAACTTGACCCGCAAGATCCCGGAAAAAGAAGTGGTATGGATCAGTCTCGGCAGTTTGCGTTTTCCGCCGCCGCTTAAAAAGATCCTCGAAGAACGGTTCCCCAAAACGGGGATCACGACGGCGGAATTCGTCAAAGGACTGGACGGAAAAATGCGGTACTTCCGGCCTGAGCGGGTCAAACTTTACCGGCACGTTTACGCGGAGATCCGGAGGCGATGGAAGCATGTTTTTGTCTATTTCTGCATGGAGAGCCCGACCGTGTGGCGGGAGGTGATGGGATTTTCACCGGAAAATAACGCCCATCTGGATTATCTTTTTCACGAAACCGTCGCGGATCGTTTCCCGGATCTCGGGTGGTCTCGCCCGAACCGCAAAGATTACGCGAAAGATCCCGGCTTTCACGACCGGCATTAGTCCCAACACCGATCATCCCGCCCCATGGGGCGGGATGGGACAATCCCGACTACCTTCCATGAAAAGAAAATTAAAGTCGGGTTAGGCGCCGATCGGAGTCCCCCCGACGCACCCCGTGGCGGTGCCAAGTCCCGCCGCGGATCCCGAAACGATGACCCCGCTTTGATCCACGCAATAAAAATTGGTTCCCGTCACGTTCGGCGTCAGGACGTCGGCCTCAAGCGAGTACAAGGCCCCGGTCCCGTCCAAGGTATAGACAAAGCTATAGCCATGCTTGTTGCCGGGATTGAGCCAGGTACTATCGAGATAGTTCTGGTTGATCAACGCGGGAATGTCCGGAGCGTAAACCGGCGGGTTTTGAAGCGCGCGATAAGATTCGTTAGAAGTACTGAAGGTCCGGAGGTTGGAACGGATCACGTTTTCGTTGGCGTTTAGTCTCATTCGGATAAAGTTCGGCGCCGCGATCGCGGCCAAAAGCCCGATAATGAAAACCACCACAAGGATTTCCACCAACGTGAAGGCTTGTTCGGAACGCTTGGGATTTACGGGAAATTTCATCCGGAGTTTCCTTGTTCGCTGCGCACTCAGTTGGGCCGTTTTAAAATATCACGGGGGATCATCGGTTCTTTGGTCATCCCCGAATCGGCGGCTTTTGTCGCCCTCGAATGTTTGAATCGGGGGACCAGATCCCCGATCCATACTTTTGGGGAGAGATCCGGTTTTCCCCGCATGGATTCCCGCTTTCAGCCAAAGGACTGATCCGTCCTCCGGCGGAAAAACTTGCGGGAATGACGAAAAAACGGTCAAACTGAATGTGCGCGCGTTTACGCACATATTCAACGGCGCCATTGCGTCACAGCTTGAAGGAGATTTTCAGCCGTTCGCCGCCGTTAAAATATCGGAAAGCTTGACGGGGCGCAACCGGAATCCCGTTTTAAAAAAGCTTCCACGCAACCCTTCCTCCGGATATACTTTCGCGTGTGTCTACCTTCTTACGCGGCGTGAGCGTTTAAAATCCAAAGGAGATTCTCATGGTTGACGATACCATCTATATTTTAGGGGATCAAGAGAGCGAGTTTCAGGACCAACCTTCCCAGAAAACCGGTCCCGTCTCCAAAAACACGGACGAGGTGTTGGGCATCTTAAGGAGCGCCGTAAACCGCAACGCCTCGGACATTCATCTTCAGGTGGGAGGTCATCCTCACTTCAGGATCGACGGCCTGTTATCCCCTTTTATGTCGGCAAAACCCGTCACGAGCGCTTTCATGGCCGGCTGCGCGGACCTGTTCCTCAGCGAAAAACAAAAAAAACATCTTTTTGAGAACCGCCAGCTGGATTGCTCCGTGACGCTTCCGAATTTCACGCACCGTTTCCGCATTAATTTTTTCTTTCAGCGAAGTCATCTGAGCGGCGCTTTTCGCGTCAATCCCATCGTCCCGCCTACGATCGAAGGCCTCGGACTGCCCCCTTTGATGGAAAAGCTGGCCGCTCTGCCCAACGGGCTTGTGCTGATCACGGGGGCCACGGGCTGCGGCAAGACCTCGACCCTGGCGGCGCTGGTGAGCCACATGAACAATCACAGAAACGCGCACATCATCACGATCTCCGACCCGATCGAATACATTCACAAGAATAAATGCTGCGTGATCAGCCAACGCGAAATCGGGAACGACGCGACTTCCTTCGCGAGCGCCTTGCGCGTCGTGCTCAGGGAAGATCCGAACGTGATCATCGTCGAAGAGATCCGGGATCTGGAAAGCGTTTCGATGGCTTTAACCGCGGCCGAAACGGGCCACCTGGTCTTCGCGACGCTTCACACCAACGACGTCGTCCAAGCCATTGACCGCCTCATCGACGTCTTCCCTCCTCATCAACAGCAGCAAGTAAGGGTCCAGGTGGCCATGACCCTTCAGGCGGTCGTCTCCCAGGTTCTTTTGAGGAAAAAAGGGGGGCCCGGCCGCGTGGCGGTCGTTGAGACCATGCCAGTCACGACTCCGATCCGCCATCTGATCCGCGATAACAAAACCATACAGATCTACAATGTCATCTCGATGAACCGCGCCCAGGGAATGCTCCTGCGTAATGACGCGCTGAGGGACTATGTTCAGAAAGGTCTTATCACGCAGGAAGACGCCGAAGTCCATTTTGTGGACACCTCGATTTTCCAGAACAAGCAGCAAAATTAGTAACTCGTGGTTTCAAGCTTGACCTTGCCGCGAAAGATCCGGTAGATACTCACCGTGTACGCCGCCACGAGCGGCATCCCCATCAGGGCGATGATCAGCATGATCCGGAGCGTCTTCGGGGAAGAAGCGGCATTATAGATCGTGAGGCTGAACCGCGGGTCGATAGTGGAAAAGACAAGATTCGGGAACATCCCGACCCCGAAAAACGCCATCAGGAGCCCGATGGCCGCGGACGAAGACAAGAACGCCTCAAAATCCCGGCTCTTGGACACGGCCCGGGGAATGTTCGCGATCGCAAGGATGTTCAGAACCGGAATGGCGTCAAGCAGCGGATAGTCCCGAAAAATCTTTGACACGTGCGGCGCCTGAACAAGGGTCAGAAATATGACGCCAAAATAAAGCGCGAAAAAAAAGAGGAACGCGAATTTCGCCCATTCCTTCGCCCGCTTGTAAAGGTCCCCTTCGGTTTTCAGGCGCACATAAAGCGCCCCATGCAGCGTGAAGGCGCCGAGGACCATCAGTCCGACCGTCAGGCTGTAAGGATGGATCAGGGCGAGAAAATTCCCGCGGAATTCCTTGTCCGCTCCGACCGGGATCCCCCGGATGATATTCCCCAACGCAATTCCGATCAGAAAACTCGAAACAATACTGGAGAGGCTGAAGCTGATATCCCAAAAATTCCGCCACCATCCCACCGCTTGTTTCCCGCGGAATTCGATCGCCGCCGCGCGGAAGATCAGCGCGAAGAGCAGGAACATAAAGGACATATAAAATCCAGAGAAAACGGTCGCGTAAACATCCGGGAATACCGCGAACAAAGCCCCGCCTCCGGCCACAAGCCAGACTTCATTTCCGTCCCACACCGGTCCGATCGCGTTCATCATAAGCCGCCGGTCGTTGTCCCCGCGCGCAAAAAGATGGAGCGCCCCGACCCCGAAATCGAACCCCTCAAGGACGGCGTATCCTGTCAGAAGGATCCCGATCAAAATGTACCAGATGAGATTCAAGTCGAAGGTCATGTTCGCGTAGACCCCTGACCTTCGGCGGTCTCCACAGGCCCGATCCGAATCTTATGAACGAGGAGAAAAATAAAAAGACAAAAAAGAAGCGCGTAAACGCAGGCAAACAGCATGATCGAAGTCAGCACCTGCCCGGCCCCGACCGAGCGTGAAACTCCTTGCGCCGTCCTCAGCAATCCGTAAACGATCCACGGTTGCCGTCCGACCTCCGCGGTCACCCATCCCGCCTGATTGGCGATCTGCGGACCGACCCCCGCGACCATCAATAGCCGGAGGACCCCGACATTCGTGAAAAGACTTCCCCGCCGCCAGAGAAAACAGCCGAGCATGCAGAGCCCGATCATTCCCATCCCGATCATGACCATCAGATGATACGACTGGAAAGTGATGGAGACCGGCGGCCAGTCGCTTCGCGGAAAATTTCTCAGCCCGGGGACCGGTTTGAACGGATTGAAATGGACCAAGATGCTAAGGCCGTTCGGAACGGCAAGGCTCGTGACCTTTTCGCTCTTCTCGTTCACATACCCGAAAAGACTCATCGAGGCCGGCGCGTTTTTTTCATAAATGCCTTCCATGGCCGCAAGTTTCGCGGGCTGGTATTTGCTGACGAGCATCGCGCTAAAATGCCCCGAGAACAACTGGAGTACGGAAGTTGCCATCGCCAGGACCAAAGCGATCTTGAGGGAGGCCTTCGCGAAATTCTCAAATTGCTTCTTGAGTAAATAATAAGCGCTGACGCTGATCACCAGCCACGCGCCGGTCTGCCAAGCCCCCAAAAGAACGTGAAGAAGACGGTCCATGGACGACGGATTGAACACCAGCGCCCAAAAATCCGTGATCTCGGCCCTGGGTTGCAAACCCCGCGTCACAATATGAAAACCGGCCGGGGTCTGCATCCAGGAGTTCGCCGCCACGATCCAGACCGCGCTGAACACGGCCCCGAGCGCGACCATAAGAGTCGAGAAGAAGTGCGTTTGGGGGCCGACCTTGTTCCACCCGAAAAGAAGGACCGCCAAAAATCCGGATTCGAGAAAGAACGCAAAAATCCCTTCCGCCGCAAGCAGGCTTCCGAAGACGTCCCCGGCGTATCGGGAATAATAGGACCAGTTCGTGCCGAACTGGAATTCCATCACGATCCCCGACGCCACCCCCATCAAGAACACGAGCCCGAAGATCTCGACCCAGAATTTTGTCATCCGCTCATAGAGGGGGTTCTTCGTCCTGAGATAAAGCCCCTCCATGATCACGAGGATCACGCCGAGGCCGATACTGATCGGAGGGAAAATATAGTGGAAGGCGATCGTCAGCGCGAATTGAATTCGTGAAAGCAAAACGACGTCCATCAAAGGCCTTTCCGTTGAAAAAAGCCGATTCGTGGGAAGTTATTATGTCCAACTCCCCCGCCCCCGTCCAGCGGTAAAAAGTAACATAAAATTCTTGACCTCTTCTTGACCGTTCCCTAAAAAAGGACCCCTGTACTAAAAAAGCGGGAATGATCGAACTGTTTCGTGCAGGAATGCGTTCGAATATGTCATACCGCATTGATCCGCCCGTCTAAGACAACCTTTTGAATTCAAGAGTAAAGATCGTTCCTTGTTCCGGTTGAGACTCGACGGCGATCCGAGCGCCTATTTTTTCAACAAGCTGTTTGGTAATATAGAGGCCCAAACCCGTTCCTTCCTGCTTGGTGGTATAGAAAGGATGAAAGATGCGTTCCAGTTTGTCCGCCGCGATCCCCGGCCCGTCGTCTTTAACGATCAGAAATGTTTTTTCCGCGTTTGTTGTTGCCCTGATCTCAATTCGGCCCGGTCTTTGCGAATTCTTGATAGCTTGACACGCGTTCACGACCAGATTGAAAAGGATCTCCTCCAGGTATCGCCGGTCCGCCCGGACCTCAGAAAGATCGGACGGAATATCGCACGCGAGCTCAATGCTGCGCGCTGCAAGTTCGCAGCGAATAAGCGGAAGAACGTCCTCAACCACACTCGCGATCTTTATGGGTTCAAACCGGATTTCGCTATCAATCCCTGTTTTCGCGAATAAGGAAAGCCGCTTGATAATTTCGATCGCGCGTTCGGCCTGCTGTTTGCTGCGTTCGAGAGCGTCAGCGGCTTTTGCGAGCAACGGGTTCTTATCCAAAGACGCGGCGTCTTTCCACCTTTCAAGAAAATTCTCCGCCAGCCCCTGGATCACATAAAGCGGATTACGCACTTCGTGATTGATGCTCGCGGCTAA
>JAHFHJ010000090.1 GCA_023246985.1 Candidatus Omnitrophota bacterium
TCAAATAACGAAGGAGATTCACTGTAATGGCAAACGGTAAAGTTAAGTGGTTTAACAATCAAAAAGGGTATGGGTTCATCACGCCGGAGAATGGCGCCGATGTGTTTGTCCATCACACGGCCATCCAGGGCGAAGGGTACAAGTCCCTGGAAGAAGGGCAGGCCGTGCAGTTCGAGATCACGCAGGGTCCCAAAGGCGATCAGGCGGTTAATGTCGTAAAGATTTAAAAGATCGAAAAGTTCAAAACCCCCGTGCTTTCTTGCGAAAGCAAGAACGGGGGCTTTGATTTTTTTAGCCATTGAAGTTTTTTTCTTTATCATAAAAGGGGACAGTCCCTTTGAAGCTTCAAGAGGGACTGTCCCCTTTGGAGTTTTATGTCCAATCAAAAAAGACGCAAGGATGTCCGGAATATCGCGATCGTCGCGCACGTCGATCACGGGAAGACCACGCTGGTGGACGCGCTTCTGAAACAAAGCGGCGCCTACAAATTCGAGGCCGGGGAATCCACCATCATGGATTCGAACGATCTGGAGCGCGAGCGCGGGATCACGATCTTTTCCAAGAACGCTTCGTTCCGCTACAAGGACGTGCAGTTCAATATCGTGGACACGCCGGGCCACGCGGATTTCGGCAGTGAAGTGGAACGCATTTTAAAAATGGTGGACGGTGTCCTGCTTTTAGTCGATGCTTTTGACGGGCCGATGCCTCAGACCAAATTCGTTTTGAAAAAATCTCTCGCCCTGCATCTGAAGCCGATCCTTGTGATCAACAAGGTGGACCGCCCGAATTGCCGGCCGCATGAAGTGATGGACATGACCTTCGATCTTTTTTGCGAGCTGAATGCCACCGATGAGCAGCTGGATTTTCCCGTGGTGTACGCCTCGGGACGGGAAGGTTGGGCGGCGCTTTCGCTGGAGGACGAGCGCAAGGATATGACGCCGCTTCTTGAGACGATCTTGCATCGCGTCCTGCCGCCGATCGCGGACCCGGAACAGCCGTTCCAGATGCTTGTGACCATGCTCGACTATGATAATTATCTGGGGCGTATCGCGATCGGACGCATTGCCCACGGACAGATCCGGTATGGCGATGCGATGGTCGCAGTGAAACACGGCGGCGAAGTGATCCGCGGCAAAGTGACCAAGATCCTGAAATATCTGGGGCTCAATCGAGTGGAAGTTCAGGAGGCGCAGGCCGGGGACATTATTTCGATCAGCGGAATTGATGAGATCAAGGTGGGGGAGACGCTCGCTTCACCGGAAAGGGCGGAGGCGCTTCCGACCCTGAAGATCGACGAGCCCACGATCTCCATGAATTTTTCTCATAATACCAGTCCTCTCGCTGGAAGGGACGGCGGGCGGTTCCTGACTTCCCGCCACATCCGCGAGCGGCTGGCGCATGAAGCCATGATGAATGTCGGGATCAAGGTGGAAGAAGTCGAGCAAGGGGAACGTTTCAAGGTTTCGGGCCGCGGAGAGTTGCATCTCGCGATTCTGATTGAAACAATGCGCCGCGAGGGGTACGAACTTGAAGTTTCACCGCCGAAAGTCATTCTGAAAAAGATTGAAAACGAGTTTTATGAGCCCGTGGAAGAAGTGACTATCGAAGTCGATCCGGGGTATCAGGGATCCGTGATCGAAGCTTTGGGGAAACGGCGGGCCGAGATGAAGCATATGAATAGGAGCGCGGTCGGCGGGACGGTCCGCATGGAATTCCTGGTCGCGTCGCGCGCGCTTCTGGGTTTTCGCAATGAATTCATGGTCATGACGCGCGGGACCGGTATGATGTATCAGAATTTCTTTGAATACCAGCCGTTCAAGGGTGATATGCCCGGGCGTCAGTCCGGCGTTTTGATTTCCCAGCTCGAAGGGAAGGCGGTGGCGTATTCGCTTTGGGGTCTTCAAGACCGCGGGGAGATCTTTGTGCAGCCGGGCGCGATTCTTTATGAAGGAATGATTGTAGGGGTCAACAACAAGGGGCATGACCTGGTCGTGAACGCAATCCGTGAAAAAAAACAGACCAACATGCGGTCGTCCGGGGCCGATGAAGCGATTCAATTAATCCCGCCCCGCGAGATGACGCTCGAATTCGCTTTGGAATTCATTGAGGAAGACGAGCTCGTGGAAATCACGCCAAAGAATGTGCGCTTGCGCAAAAGATATCTGACCGAGAACGAGCGCCGCGCCGCGGCGCGCACGGCCGAGGGCAAGCGTCTCGGTTCGTCATAGAACCCATGGAGTGTCATCCCCTGGAATTTCGAATATCGAATATTGAAATCCGAAGCACCTATGAATCAAATTTTTAACTCGGGTTCTGCTTTTTTGAGTCTGGACTGTTATCGCGAGCCCCCGCGGGGGCGTGGCGATCTCGCAGCGCAGATTGCTACGCCGTCTTCACGGCTCGCCATGACGTTTAACCCTTGATCAAGAAAAAGGTTAATGCTATCCCGACTTTAATTTTCTTTTCATGAACGGTAGTCGGGATTGCCCCATCCCGCCCAAGGGGCGGGATGATAAGGATTGGGACTACCCCCAACTTTGAATTTTTTTACATCAATGGTAGTTGGGGTTGCCCCAATTTCAACTTCGTTAAAATTGATAGGTATTGGGACTAATGTCTGTTCAAAAGATGCAGAATTTAAGTTTTCAACAAACTCACGAAAGTGCTTTTAGCGCTTTCTAACTCTCATGGGGTGAATCATGAAAAAATGGTTTCTAATTTCTTGTTGTTTTCTTCTCGCCGGATGCGCGACTCAAGCTTCCAAGGTCTCGCCTTCCGCTGTTCCCGCTCTAACTCCCGCGACTTCAACAGTCACTTCGAAAACCCGAAAGGATGACACGATCGTGAAAATCAAGATTGAAACGACTCTGGGAGATATTTACGCAAACCTTGATGAGGCCGAAGCGCCGAAGACAGTCGAGAATTTTGTAACGCTCGCCAAGAAAGGTTTTTATGACGGGATCATTTTTCACCGCGTCATTCCGAATTTTATGATCCAGACCGGGGACCCGACAGGCACGGGCATGGGGGGACCCGGATATCAGTTCAAAGATGAGTTCTCCAAGAAATTGCGCCACGACAAACCGGGCGTGCTTTCCATGGCGAATTCCGGGCCCAATACCAACGGCAGTCAGTTCTTCATCACCGAGATTGCGACCCCGTGGCTTGATGACCGCCACTCTGTTTTCGGCCGGGTGACGGAAGGCATGGACGTGGTGCTGAAGATCGCCCAGGCGCCGCGGGATCGCCAGGACAAACCGGTCCAAAAGATCGCGATGAATAAGGTAGTTGTGCTGACTGACTGATATCAGGCCATAGAATGCCGGGATCATTTTATGACCCCTTCTCCCTTTTTGAGGGAGAAGGCAGGGATGAGGGAGGGAAAGAGCCCTCACCCCAGCCCTCTCCCCCAGGGAGCGGAGCGAAGGTTTTATGGGATGTTGTGATCGTTGGCGCGGGGCCGGCGGGCTTGATGACTTCGATCCATTGCGCGGAGGGAAATCTCCGAACACTGGTACTTGACGGAAAAGAAGCGATCGGCGCAAAACTCCTTCTCTCAGGCGGCGGTCGTTGCAACGTGACCCATCTCAAAGTGAACGAAAAAAATTATCATAGCGGCGCATCGCGTACCGTGCGTAACGTCTTGCGGGCTTTTCCTTCCGAAAAAACTCTCGCATTTTTCAGGGAATACGGCGTGGAAATGGTCCTCGAAGAAGGAACCCAGTATTTTCCCAGGGAGCAATCCTCAAAAGTCGTGCTTCAGGCATTGCTTCAGGCCTCGCGTCGCTTTGGAGTGGTGATCGAGAAAGGGAAGAAGGTCCAAAAGATCTCCAGAGAGGCCGATCTTTTTTGCATTTCCGGAAAAGGTTTTGAATGTTTTTCGAAAACTCTCGTACTCGCCACCGGGGGTCTCTCGTATCCCGGGACCGGGAGCGACGGCTCCGGCTACGTCCTGGCGAAATCCCTGGGACATACGATCGTTTTGACCACGCCCGCGCTCACGCCGCTTCTCACCGAGGATGATGATTGGAAAAGTCTCGCGGGGATCACGCGTCCGGTTCGGTTGAGTCTCTTGGCGGACGGAAAAGAAACCGCGCGGAGCGAAGGCGCGCTGCTTTTTACGCATGTCGGGTTCAGCGGACCGGCCGTGCTGGATATCAGCGGGCCCTGGCTTCGGTGCGATGCGAGGCAGAAGGAACTTTGCGTTGATTTTTTTCCCGAAAGGCGGAAGGCGGATTTTTTAGCGGAGTGGATCAGGTCGATCATCGAACATCCGAATCGGAGCTGGAGGCGGGCCGTTTCAAAATATTTTCCCGAGCGGCTTGCGGAGGTACTTCTTAAAAAAAGCGGGATTGCCCCGGCAGTTCGTCTTGATCAGGTTCCCCAAAAGGACCGGGAAACTTTTCTTCAATCGCTTTTCCGGTTTCCGATTAAAGTGACCGGCTCTCAGGGTTATGAAAAAGCCGAGGTGACAGCCGGAGGCGTGGATTTGAGGGAGGTCGATGCCAAGACGCTGGAGTCGAAGCGTTGTCCGGGGCTTTTTCTTGCGGGCGAGGTGCTGGACGTGGACGGCCGTATCGGCGGTTTCAATTTTCAGTGGGCCTGGGCGAGCGGGGCGGTCGTGGGGCGTTCAATCCTTCAAAGGCTCCGAGGTTGTTAAGCATAATCCTTTTCTGGCCGTTACAAAAAGACACATTGATAGCAATGAACGGCTTTTACGGATAGATTATGCCGTGCGCGGCAGGCGTGATCCCGGGGCAACGGTTTTAAACGAGATCTTTCATGAAGAAAAAAATTTTATTCTTGTTCGCATTCCTATTCGTTTGCTCCGCAGCTTATGCCGATGAAGAACTTCCCCCGCTTCCGAAAGGTCCGCTCCTTTTAACAAGCGCAACGCCCGCGATGCAATCCCCGGACTATTGGATCCGAAGGATTCCGAATGCCGAGAAGCCCATCAAGACCCTGGATCAGATGAAGCATTTTAATGACGAGATCAAGCACATGGTTCCGGAGAATATTGATGTGCTCAAGATTGAAAAGAACCGTCCTGGAAAAGCGGTGATCGATCAACTCCAGCTCGAATACAACACGCTCAAGGATCGCAAGCTTTTTGACGCGAACGATCAAGGGGTGTCCCCAAGCGTTTTTGAAGAAGAGATCAAGCCGCTTATGCAGATCGATCAAGTTTCCTCCAAGATCAAAGTGAAATGGGGCGTCGCGACACGGGCCACTTCGGTTCGGGCAATCCCGACCGCCATAAAAATGATCGAAGGAAAGGGAGATATCGAATTCGATCAGCTGCAGTTCACCTTGATCAAGCTCTGGACGCCGGTTGCGGTTTACCACCGTTCAAGCGACGATCAGTGGGTCTATGTTCAAGCGCCGTATGTCCGGGGATGGGTCAAGGCGAAAGATATCGCGTTTTTCTCTGACCGGGAAGCATTAAAAACGCGGCTCAAAACGGGACGTTTTCTTGTGGTGACGGGAGAAAGTATTCCGGTGTTCAGCGACGCGGCTCTCAAGGATGTCTTTCAGCGGCCGAGCATGGGAACCGTGATCCCGATGGCATCTTCGAAGTCTTCCGGGGGCCCTTATACGATCTGGATGCCTCTGCGCAAGGACGACGGAAGCGCCGGGCTCAAAAAATGTTATGTCAGCCGGAAAAGCGACGTGACCCAAGGATTTCCGGTCTACAGCCAGGCGAACGTGATTCGCCAGGCGTTCAAGCTTTTGGGCGCGCGCTACGGCTGGGGCGGGATGTACAACGGCCGCGATTGTTCGGGATTTCTGCATGATGTTTTCCTAAGCATGGGCGTGGACCTGCCGCGCGATTCCAAGCAACAAGCGATGGTCGGAACACAGCTGGGTTATTTTCATCCTTTTCAGGATGAAGTGCAAAGGGCGGCGACGCTGAGATCGGCGAGGCCGGGGATCACGCTGATGAAGATGCCGAAACATCAGATGATCTATCTCGGGACCGTGAATGGTCAGTTCTACGCCATTCATTCAACTTGGGCCGAGCGAACGGGCGACGACCGGGA
>JAHFHJ010000091.1 GCA_023246985.1 Candidatus Omnitrophota bacterium
CGGAAAAACGGTCGAATTTGCGAAGGCCGAAAATGTACTCGTCAGTCCGACGACAACGGATCAGGCAGGCAAAGACACGACCCTTCGTTTCTTCCTGAACGGCGCGAATGACATCATCGGCATAACCCTTGGCAGTCTCGCGTCAAAATTTTCTATCGCGTATTTCCAAACCGTTGACGGAGGACTCCTCCGGCAGACCGCCGGCGGCGTCCTGACCGCCTACGACCGCCTCGGCAAGGAAATCGGCATAGAGGAAGCCGTAGCGCAGCGTACCATTTCTATGCCAGACGGAACTTCGCTTCATATTGTGGTGACAGGCAGCGAGGTTTCAATTACTGACGCCGCGGAAATAATCACCCTGGCGTCCGCTAGTTATGATTCTCAAAAGGGCTGGAGCGGGACGCTCTCGATTCGGGGCGATCTGTTGGTCTTTGTGACGGCCCAAGGGCAGATCTATATGCTGGAGCACGCTCTCGATAAAGCCGTTTTCCTGGGAAACCTCAGCATGGACGAAGGCGTTCGGAAACAGAGGGAGTTGGCAGGGATTAATAACCGCGTCGTAACTTTACTCGATGAAAACGGCACAAAAGCGACCACGCATGTCCTTTATCCCTTTACATTAAATGCGGGTATAAGCGCGGATATAAGCAAGCTGCCGGAAGCAACGCAGGGAGCGCTGCAAGGAGCCCTTTTTGACATTGGGTTGAACGCCCCCGGTCGGGCTGATTTTCTGGTGTTTTTTGTCGGGACTGACGGTCGAATCATCGAAAACATGGCGGGGCGCGTCGTGTTCGCGACGGACAACAACGGGAAACTGCTTGGCGGACTTGTCGTGGATCGCGGTACCGACGCAATCTGGACCGCGCAAATACAGGACTCTCTCGCCGCCGATTTTCATCTGCAGAAATCCGATATCCGTTGGGAATTCACCGAGGATGCGAATATAAGCCGGGCGCTTTTTTCGGAATATAAAAATATCAAAGATGCTCTTGTCGAAGCGAGGATTGTCCCGAAGGATGCTCCGATCCGGGGAGGCAGGGCGGTCGCATTCTTTGACGCAGCGCCCCATGACCCGCTCTCAAGGTTCGCGTTTACCAAGGCGATGGCGGACGACGCATTTCCCGGCGTGGCGCCCGCTTTGCAGAAAGCCATTCTCGATACTTTATCCATGCCGGCCAACCGCTTCAGCATCGGCGATCAACAATTTGTGCTTCTCAATCATCCGACCGATCCCGGTTCCGCGGCTTCTTTCGGAGTCGTCATGCTAAAGTTTGGAGCAAAGGGAGAACTTGCCGGCGGCACGATGTTCATTTGGGATCGGAGCAGCGTGGAATACAAGGACGGCAACTTCGGCCTCGAATTCAGGGAACTGATCCGGGGGCTGGTCCCGGGCAAGATCACCGGTATTGCCGCAACCCTCAATCTCAGGATGCAAGACGGTCTGCTGGGCGTTAACGCGTCAAGATTCTTCGACGTTTTGAAAGAATCCGGACTTCTGGCGGATCATTTTTCGCGCTATCAGGACTTTATCGGGAATATGGTCCGGGATATGCGCGCGGTAACGATCGGGATCGATCTTCGGGACCCGAGAGCGGGGACATTGCGCGCGAATACGCCGCTCAATAACTTCAAGGACATCGTCGCGATTGAATCCCGGGACTCCAACGGCAATCCGCTGAGCAATACGGAGCTTCATATAAAAAATCTCATTTCGGCTCGGGTTCTGGATGGAAATGGATTGGCGAGTCTCTATTTTGATTCCGGTCCTCAGGGTTTTGCGGCCCAATTCCAGCAGTCGATAGCCGCGCATAATCTTGTCTGGTTCAGCCCGTTGGGGCAAAAAGCGTTGGCTAGCATGATGCGTTCCGAAATCACCGTGGATTTGAGTAACTTTGACGGATTTAAAGCGGCGGTTCTTTCCTGGGAACGCGCATTGCCTGATACTGTCGGAGAGAGTACAACGGTTCCTGGGCGGATTATCGTTTCCCCTGATCCTGAGTCTCGCGTATTTCATGAATTTATAAAAAGTCTGGAATTAGCTACCAATACAGGGTATCAACCGATGAGCGTGAATGAGAATATGTGGGAACAACCGAAGAAGTCGAATCTTGACGCCTTCATCCTTGGCGGATCCAAGCCGATCCCGGAAACGGCGAAGTCGAATCTTGGAGAAATGCTTGACAAATTTGCGGCGAGCATTGCTGGCGTCACGAGCGCTTCCGCCCTGATCACGCTCAGTGAACTTACAAAGGGGCCGCATTCGTCCGCGTTCAACGCTTCCTTTGTCTTTGATCTGAAAGGGACGAACGTGCTGGAAGCGACGCTGGCGATCGGACAACTGAGCGGCGTGGGAATGGCAACAATACGGGCAGATTCATTGAAACTCTGGGGTGTCTTAGTGTCGAAAACGGATGTCATCGTCGGCAGTCTGATCAGTTTCGATCCGTCCCAAATGATGACATTCCATGTCAGTCTCGATCTGAATTTTGCCGCCCTGCCTTCGGTCCTGAAAAAAGCGATCCGGTCAAAGACGGATCCTTTGTGGCTAATCTACGCGGGACTAAGCGAATCCGTGAAAGGAAAACTCGAGCATGATCCGGTCAGTAAATATGTAAGCGAGAAAGGGATTGATCCGGAAATGACGACGAAGACGATGGGCCAGGTGTTTGATTTCAAAGATCCCAAAAATACCGTTCGTATCAACGGGGCGACCGGGGCGATCGAGAAACTGAATCTTGCCGTTCTTCCGGGCGCTCAGGGGATCTTTACGGGACCCTTCGCGGGCGCCAGGTATCTTCAGATCACGCAGGCGGAGAATGACTGGATCCGGAACGCGATCGCGTTTTTCGCGGGGGGTCCCGGATACCAGACGGCGCAGGCGCTTGTGTTCGATAAAAATCTGAATCTCCTCGGCGGGCGGCGCATGGTGGATTCGGATATGATCCGAAGTGATGATAAGGATTTCTCGATCAGCAGAAACGGGGCGGGGATCCTGCAGGTTACCGATTTGTCGACGAACCGGCTATCCGATGAAATCCGGTACGGTGAAGACCATGTCCTCCGTTTTTCGGGCGATTGGAATGACCGCCCCTTGGCATTTCTCACCTGGCCCATTGCCCGAAAGACGGTTTTCCAGTTTGTGACGGATTCTTTCCGGATCGATATGGATATCCGCGCCGATTTTCAAAACGGCAGTTCCGTGATCCATTATGTCGATCACGCCGAAGGGCTCATGCGCGATGTCAAGACGTTTCTGGAAAATGCGGTCGTTTCGGCTCAGAAATGGGCTTCGGAAAACTGGAATAGCGGCGGAGCGGGCGGAAAGGTAGCCGTTTTCGGCGCGGGCGCCGGAGCGGTGGCGCTGATGGCCGCAGGCGTGATGGTGTTAGTCGCAGGCGCCCCAGTGACCGTATTCGGAGTGAGCGTGTCCGCGGCGGTAGCGGTGGGAATGGCGGGCGTCGGGGCCTGGGGAGCGATCTCGATCCTGGGAGGGATTCAATACTCTCAAGAGCACGCGGATAATCTCGCGAAAGGAATGACGGGTTGGGAAGCCGCGCGGGCCGTTCAGAACGCGCATCCCGTTCTTCGCGGGCTTGAGCATTTTACGTTTGACGTGGCGCTGATGGCCTTTACCTGGAATATCGGCGCGCGACTTATTGAGAATGGATTCGCTTGGGCCACCGCGAATGTCGCGAAGAAGGGTATCGTAGAGAGCGCAGGGAGCTGGGGAAGATTCCTCGACTTTATTTCAAAACCGCTTCAAATTTCATTCCGCCTGTCGGATCGCACGGCAATCGTTATGGCCGAAAGACTCGGCTTGAAGACGGGGGAAGCCGTTGCGACAAGACAGCTTGTGCTGCGCGAATTGGAAACACGACTTGGAAAATTCGGATTAAAGTTTGTCGGCGAAAGCGTCACGCTTTCCGGTCGGGCCGCGCTGGCGGTATTGAATCCCTTCAATCCCAAAGGCATTGTTTTCTCGATGAGCCATTATTGGGGGACTGTCGTTCGTATTCAGTTTGAGTTACCGATCGCCATGCATGCCGGCGCTTCTTTCGCGCAAGGGGTCCTTGGTTTCCAACCGCGGTCCGTCGAAGAGATCCTTTTAGCCGGGCCCGGCGGAACGCACTGGTGGAACCAGGCGTGGCAGGATATCCGGTTGATGTGGGCGAGCAGTTTCCGGGGCTCCGCGCTCGGGAGCGTGATCGATCAGAACTCGCAAGGGATGACCTGGGCGTTCAGCGGATTCTTCCACGTCTTCGGAATCGTGCCGGCGCTTTTCGGAGGATCTCTGGGGAGCGCGAAGAATTTGCTTGTCAGCAGGGTGGGGCAATGGCTGGGCCAAACCGTCGGAACCGGAATCATCGGCGGACCGACTGCCGGATTCTTTACGGGGATCTGGGGCGTCGGAAGCCAGCTGGTCCGGACTTTCTATAATATCTTTTATTCCGGAATCTTCGAGGAAGTCGTAAAAGAACCGATCCTTCAAAACCTCCTGCTGTTCTGGATGCCACAAAATCTGCAGGAATTTTTCGTCGAATTTCTCGATGTCGCGGACGGTCACGCCGGCGTTCACGCGAGCGTTCAGCTCAATAAATTCAATCAACATCTGAACCAGGCCGTCGCGTCCGCGAGTCAGGTCCGGCAGTCGGGCGTTGATGTCGCGCGTATCCAAACGCAATTGACCAGCGCCCAAACGCAATTTGCTTCGGGGGATATCGCGCAGGCCCAAAAGACTGTGCAGGAAGTATTGAAGAATTTTCAGACGACCGAAGTAGCTTCTTACAACAACGCCATGACGAATCTGCAAGCCATGCAATCGAATGTCATAGAACTTCAGAACCAGATGACCGCGCCGCGAACGACCTTATACGACACGCTTGTCCAGCGGCACGGCGTTGAATTTGTCAATCAGATGTGGAATCTTCTCGACGCGAATCCCTTCGCGGACTTTGGGAGTTTCGCCACGGCCCAGTACGGCAACTTCTCGGGCCTGGCGGCCGCGACGGCTTTTTCGCTTGTCATGAAAAATGGATTTGCTTCGGATCAACCCTATTCATACCTGGGAAAATCGGTATCGGCTGAAGCGCTTCTGAATCAAGTGGGTCTTGGCAACTCTCGGAATGTCATTGCTGCGATCCGCCAGAAATTCGATTCGGGTCAAATCACACAAGACAGAGTCAATGCTATCGTCCAGAGCATTGTGATGTCCGCCGACTCGTTCGTGACAGAGGATGCCCAAGGGCGGCTCTATGCATCCCAGCAGTTACTGGCCAATGCCGTGATGGCCCACGGCGTTCTCAATGCGGAGATCCTCCGAATCCTCGGAGTTGAAACACGGGTGATCCAGGCGTTTAGCCGAATGACCCCGGATGCGCTTCAGACGTTCCAAGCTGCTTTGCAAGAGCGCACGGAATCTGCCCGAGCGGAAGCCCTGCCGTTCATGATCCTTGGCGCCCAAATAAAAATGGCGCCGGGAAATGCGGTCGCCCTGAAAGATATCGCGAAAACTTTAGAACTTCCCAGGAGCACGGTGAAGGCCCTCGAAGGGTTGATGAAAAATGATGCGGAGATTGGCAGCCAGTTGGGTGAATTGTTGATTCGGAAGGCGGGAAGTTTTGATATCGCGGAGCTGGCGAAATTCAGCCCGCTCCTCTTGAGTGCGGCGAAACTACAACGGGATGGCATCGCGGCCTTGGATGGGCTGGGGGTTAAGTTGGATCCTGTGATCCTGAATTTGATCACTGCCGATCCTGTTTTCCGTTCCGAGATCGGGGCGATCCTTCTGGATCATATCGGCGCGGAAGAACAGCTTGCTGCGGACGCCTACGCGAAGGCAATGGGTATTGCCGCTTTGAAATATGTGGAGCATCAAGCGGCCGTTAACGGAAAGATCTTTGAAAAAATCTTTGGCGCGTCCTCCGTATCCACAACTCTTCAAAATACGATCGCTCGCATGTCCGAATCGGAATTCAAAGCGCTTCAGGTCTCTATGACCGCGATCTTGCAGGGGATCT
>JAHFHJ010000092.1 GCA_023246985.1 Candidatus Omnitrophota bacterium
GTTCGGGCGCGATCGCCGTCGCGATCCTCCGGGCCTGCGGGAACGCTCGAGGCACGCTTCTTGATGTTTCCGCGGGCGCGCTGGAAGTGGCGAAGATCAATCTTGAGAAATACGGGTTACAGGAGCGCGCAACTCTCGTTCAGGGCGATCTGTTCCGGCCGTTTTCACAAGATGAAAAATGGAATCTGATCGTTTCGAATCCTCCTTACTTATCAGAGAAGGATTGGGCAAAGATCCAAGAGGAGCTTAAATTTGAGCCCAAAAAAGCTTTGGACGGCGGAAAAGACGGGCTGGACTATTATAGAGAGATCGTTCACGGCGCAAAAAGCCATTTAACCTCCGGCGGACTGTTGGCGCTGGAAACAGGCCTGGGACAAGCCGACAGGGTTTCAGCGTGGCTTCAGACCGCGGGTTATGATAATATTCAGCGCTTCAGGGATCACTCCGGGATCGAAAGAGTCGTTATCGCCCAAACGGAAAATGCTTGAAAACCCGAAATACGAAGCGCGAAATACGAAACAAATCCGAATCCATGAATTTCTAAAATTTAGAAATGATGACATTCGAGCTTTGCATTTGTTTCGGATTTCGGATTTAAGACGGCGGATTTAGGAAAAATGGATAAGATCATCATACAAGGCGGACATCGCCTCAAGGGAGAGGTCGATATCTCCGGGTCCAAGAACGCGGTGCTGCCGATCATGGCGGCGGCGCTTCTGACCGACGAAGAATCCGTGATCGCCAATGTCCCGAATCTGTGGGACGTTCAGACGATGGTCAAGCTTCTGCGGTCGCTCGGCGCGAAGGCGATTCTTGAGGACGGCCGTTTGAAGATCAAGCCGGGCAGGAATCTTAAAGCCCTTGCGCCCTACAAGCTTGTGAAGACCATGCGCGCGTCGGTATGCGTGCTGGGGCCTCTTTTGGCGCGGCTGGGAGAAGCGGAAGTATCGCTCCCGGGCGGCTGCGCGATCGGGCCGAGGCCGATCGATCTTCATCTGAAGGGTTTGGAAGCGCTGAATGCCGCGATCGACATTCAGCACGGTTACGTCAAGGTCAAAGCCAGGACGAAATTGCGAGGCGCCGAGATCTATCTCGGCGGCGGGTACGGTTCGTCGGTGCTGGCCACGGATAACGTGATGATGGCGGCGACGCTGGCGTACGGAAAGACCGTGATCGAGAACGCGGCTTGCGAGCCTGAGGTCGTGGATCTCGCGAGATTCTTGAAGAAGATGGGCGCGAAGATCACGGGCGAAGGTTCTCCGCGCGTTGAGATCGAAGGCGTCCGGAAATTGCACGGCACGGAATATCAGGTGATCCCGGACCGCATCGAGGCGGGGACCTTCCTGTTTGCCGCGGCGATCACGGGCGGGGACGTCCTGGTCCGCAAAATGGAACCGGGGCATCTGAACGCGGTGATCGATAAATTGCGTCAGGCCGGCGTGCGGGTCGAAAAGTTCAAGAGCTCGGCGCGCGTGAGAAAGACCGGGCGGCTCAAGCCGCTCGACGTCACGACGCTGCCGTATCCGGCGTTCCCGACGGATCTGCAGGCCCAGGCGATGGCGCTCGCGACGATCACGCCGGGGATCAGCATTCTTACGGAAAAAATCTATCCGAACCGTTTTATGCACGTGCCCGAGCTCGGCCGTATGGGGGCCAAGATATTTTTGGAAGGGCCGAGCGCGATCGTGCACGGCGTTAAAAAGTTGAGCGGAGCGCCCGTGATGGCGTCCGATCTCAGGGCCAGCGCGGCGCTTGTGCTCGCGGGCCTGGTCGCGGAAGGCGCGACGGAGGTCCAGCGCGTGTATCATTTGGACCGAGGTTATGAAAACCTTGAACAGAAACTTACTTCGCTCGGAGCCGTGATCCGAAGGGAGAAAGAATAAATAAGGACGCGACTTACGGAACGTAAGTTGCAAGTCCGAATTGACCCCGCCCTTTTGCTCAGGGCATAAAATTCAGAAAAGGATTTTCGAAATCAATCAACCGTTTTATTTTGGAAGAAATTTTCAAAAGGGCGGGGTTTTATTCACATCGATCGCTTACGCCGCGGCAAACGCGTCGTAAGCGACGCGTTCATAAAAGGAGGTTATGTGGCAGTCAGAATAAGAATGAAACGTTTCGGCGGCAAGAACCGTCCTCAGTGGCGCATCGTGGTGAGCGACGCGAAGATGCCGCGCGATGGGCGCTTCATCGAGGAGATCGGCTATTACGACGCGCTTCCCAAGGAAGATATTTTTGTCGTCAAGCAGGATCGTTTTGATTACTGGGTGAAGCGGGGCGCGCAAGTGAGCGCGGCCGTGAAGAGCCTGGTCCGCCGCGAAAAGAAGAAAGCGAAAGGCTAAAAAGGCCCAAGAGGCCCCCATGCCGAAAAGGCAAGAAACAGGACGCTTGTTTTTAGCCTCTTAAGCCTAGGAAGCTTTTCGGCAACAAAATGCCGCTTACAATCGATATCGTAACGCTCTTCCCCGGTTTTTTCAAAAGCCCGCTTGAGGAATCGCTTTTGGAGAAGGCCCGGGCCAAGGGGCTTGTGAGGATCCGGGCGCGCGATCTGCGCGACTGGACGCGCGACCGCCGCAAAACGGCGGATGACAAGCCGTTCGGCGGCGGGGCGGGCATGGTGATGAAGCCGGAGCCGATCTTTGAATGCGTGGAAGCGATCGGCAAAAACGCCTGGGTCGTGCTTCTCGATCCCCAGGGCGAGCCGATGAGCCAGGCGCTGGCGGCAAAGCTCGCGAAAAAAAAGCATCTGGTCCTGATCGCGGGGCATTATGAAGGCGTGGACCAGCGGGTCAAAGATCATCTGATCGATCAGGAGATCTCGGTCGGAGATTTTATTACCATGGGCGGCGAAGCTCCGGCCCTTTGCCTGATTGAGGCGGTGACGCGGCTCGTGCCGGGGGTGCTCGGCAATGAAGAATCGATCCAGCGCGAAAGTTTTCAGACGGGGATGCTGGAACATCCGCATTACACAAGGCCCCGGGAATTCCGGGGATGGAAGGTTCCGGAGGTCCTGGTGTCGGGACATCATAAGGCCCTCGACGCCTGGCGGAAAAAAACCGCCGAACAAGCGACCAGGAAAAAACGGCCCGATTTATTAAAATAGCGTTCGAAACGCTCAAGCCGCGTCATCAATTAAAACTTTAACGGGAGAACCGCCACATGAGCAGAATGGATATCGTCGAAAAAGAAGCCGCAGCGAAAAAGAAGCCGGAATTCCGCGTGGGCGATACTTTGAAGGTGCATGCCCGCGTGAAAGAAGGCGACAAGACCCGTACCCAGATTTTCGAAGGGGTTTGCACCCGCATGAAAGGAAAAGGCGTTCGCGCCAGCTTTACGGTCTTGAAGGAAACCTACGGAGACAAGGTCGAGAAGATCTTCCCGCTTCATTCTCCGAACGTGGAAAAGATCACCGTGAGTCTCAAAGGCAAAGTCCGCCGCGCGAAACTGTATTATCTCAAAAGACAATAACAACATGCTTAAAAGGCTCGAGAGGCCTATGGCTATCTCCCGCAAAAAGCTCCTTTTAGAGAGACTCCGGGCTTTTGACGAAAGCGAATTCCCGAAGGAAAGAGGGTGGATGGCCGGCGTGGATGAAGCCGGTCGGGGGCCTTTGGCCGGTCCCGTGATCGCCGCCGCCGTGATTCTCGTGCGGCCGGAAGATCTCGCGGGACTCAACGATTCCAAGAAGCTCAGCGCCGCGCGGCGCGAAGAACTCTCTCTGCGGATCGCGCGTTCGGGGATCGTGGGAATCGGGATCGCCGACGAAAAACAGATCGACGCGCTGAACATCTATCAAGCAACGCGCCTTGCCATGAAAAAGGCGGTGTTGAATCTCCCGCACACGCCCGCAATCCTTCTCATTGACGGTCCGATACGTCTTGATCTTGACCTCCCGCAAAAAGGCGTCATTCACGGCGACCAGAAGTCGGCGAGCATTGCCGCGGCTTCGATCGTGGCCAAGGTTTTCCGCGACCACTGGATGCGGAAACTCCACGAGCTGTATCCGGCGTACGCGTTTCACAATCACAAAGGTTATGGAACGGTCGAACACATGCAAGCGCTTCGCGAAAAGGGGCCGTCCTCCGCGCATCGCTATAGTTTTGCGCCGGTTCGCGAGGCGGCGCTGATGTTTCATCCGGAGAAGAAGCGCGAGGCCGTGGGCGCCGTCCCCGGCGGAGGCTCATGAAACTGACGCCGCATCCCGGGCCTTTCCGGCTCTCCTTGGGGGATCGGGGCGAAATGGCCGCCTGCGGATTTCTGCGCGCGCGGGGTTACCAAATCCTGGAGAAAAATTATAAATGCAGGCTCGGCGAGATCGACGTCATTGCCCGGCGGAACGGCCGGCTCGCCTTCATCGAGATCAAAACCCGGACGAGCGATCAGTTCGGGACGCCGCAGGAGGCCGTGGACCTTCAAAAACAGAAAAAAATCTTCACGCTCGCCCAATGGTACCTCAAAGAAAAAAAGCTTGAGAAAACCCCGGTGGCTTTTGACGTCGTCGCGGTTCTTTGGAAAGAGGGCGCGTCTCCGGCGATACGGCTTATGGCCGATGCTTTTGAAAAAGAAGACAAAGGATATTGATTCTCCGGAGGAAAAAGCGCAAAATACCGGACACTCGGTCTTTTTGAGCGCGGGAAAAACGCCGGACAAATCTTCTTTTAAATGATGAACAAAAAATCTAAAAAATTATTCGGCTTCCTTGGTCTCGGGTTGCTCGCCTTTGTTTTGCTCGGATACGGCGAAGAGAGCAAGACGAATCTCTATGCCCCCGTTTATGCCAAGCCTCTTGCCCCGGCGCCTCTCAAGGGGGTTCTTTCCCGCATGCTGGAAGCTCCTTTCCGGTTGATCCAATGGCCCGCGGATCAAGGGATCCTTTTTACCGAAAAACACCGGCTCGATAAAAAAACCCTGTGGCTCTATAAAAAATTCCTGGAGCAGGGGGTGAAGCCCCGTTTCGGGACCGTGGACGTGAGCGCGATCCCTTATTACGGCGCGGAGCTGAACCTTTTAACGATCGCGAGACAACAGGAACGGTTCCCGGATTTTTTTGCCACGGCCTCGATCCTTCACGGTCCGGGTATTTTTTTTCAGACAGGTTCCGAGATCGGAATGCAGAGGATCGGCGGGACGGGCCTCCATCTCAAAGGCCTCGTCCATTATGACCGGCGCGAGAAAGAACCTTTTTACGGCGTCGGGCCGGACACCAGCAGGGGGGACGGGACCTCCTTCAGGATCGAAACGACCCGGACGGGCGCCGCGGCAGGCTATGAATTCTCGCCCTCGATCGATCTTGTTTCCGGTTTTGATTATAAACACGCCAATATTTTAAATCGCGCGCATGACGGGAAGGGGAATATCCTTACGATCTTTGCGGGCCGGAATATCCCGGGGGTTCACGGGGACGACCTTCTGGAATATTCCCTGGCGCTTAACCGCGATACCCGCGACAACAAGGATGAGGCCTCGAAAGGGAGCTATCAGAAACTGCTTTTTCAGTTCACCCAAGGCGTCCACGGTTCCCCGGCGCGGTATTTCACCTACCGGCTGGACACGGCCAAATATTTCCAACTGGCCTCTCCCCGGCGCGTTCTGGCGGCGCGCCTGTTTGCGGAGCACAATGACGCAGTCGATTGCGGATACGTTCCTTTCTACAATATGGCCAGATTGGGCGGCGCCGGTTTCGGGTCCCGATACGGCGAAACGGAGAGAGGTTTTGCGTACAACCGTTTCTTCGGAAAAAGCGCCCTGCTTCTCAACGCGGAATATCGTTACACGGTGATGGAATACAAAGAATTCAAGATGCGGACCGCTTTGTTCGCGGATGAGGGGCAGGTTTTTGGCGAGATTCGTCAGTTCCGGTTCAAGGATTTCAGGACCTCCTACGGCGTCGGGTTTTATCTTACTTATTCCAAGAACACAATCCTGAATTTTTCCGTGGCGCATAGTAATGAGGGTACGCGTCTCTATCTTAAAAATGAACTCGCGTTCTAATGCCGCGCT
>JAHFHJ010000020.1 GCA_023246985.1 Candidatus Omnitrophota bacterium
ATTGGGACTTATTCGATATCAATCTCTTCAGTAAGTTGCGTCTCGAACCGGCGTATTATCTGGTAAAGCTTATTTCATTGTCAAGGCAAGATGCGTTCTGCGATGCGTTCTTCGAAAGGCGCACGGAGTGCGACGTCACGCCTCTCGATATTTCGCCGCATACCTTACTCCGTACAAAGATAAATTTTATTCTGGATTTTCGTGCCGCGTACCGATAAAGTGGAAGTCTTCGAGAATGGGAAAGGAATCCTATGTTTAAAGGACTTTTTAAATTTATCTTCGGTCTGATACGGTTGGCGTTCTTCCTGGTCCTCTTGATGTTCATTTTCCATACCTGGGTGATCAAACAAGCTATCACTTTCTCCCTAAGCCATCAGTTGGGCGCGAATGTCTCAATTCAAAGCGTAAAAATGGACTGGAAGAACACCGGTTTTGAGGTCCAAGGCCTCGAGATCGGGAATCCCGACGGCTTCCCAAGAGGGATTTTGGCGGATATTCCCCTTGTGATCGTTTCAGTCGACTTTCCCGGAATTTTCAAGAGGATTTTAAGACTCAAAGCTTTAGGTTTTGATCTTCGGGAACTACAGGTCATGAATGCTCCGAAAAAAGGGCTGAATATCCTGACCTTGAAACCTTTGCGGAAAGCCGACGAAGAACGCTCGGCATCGCCGTCGAAGGAAGCGGTCCGGAAGCAGATCCGGAAATATGCGCCCAAGGTCATGATCGATGAGCTCATTTTTTCCATCGGAAACATCAGTTATGTGGATATGAGCGGTCCCGTTTTGAAGCAGAATCGTTACCGTGCGGGGATCCGCGGCGCAACCTATTATGATATCCGCGGAACGGAAGATGTGACGGTGATCGTGGTAACCGAGGCTTTGAAGAAAATGGGCTTCAGTTACCTGGAATCGCAACTCCAGAAACTTCAGGGCCGGTATGTTTCCTCCGGAAGCAAGCAAAGCAATTTTTTAAGCCGAGTGCTTGCGATATTCGATGGAAATTCCTCAAGCTAATCTCTCACTGATTTCAAAATAACAAGTTAATCCCAATACCTGTCATCCCGCCAGAAACGGAATGGGACTGTTCAAACTACCATCTTGGAAAAGAAATAAACAGTTCGGGCTGTCCTTGTCGGCTCTTTTAGAAATCAAGTCTCAGATCAAGACAGAAATTTCAAAAAGAAAACGACATTTTTCGGCTCTTTTCCTTGGTTTTTAGGAAAGATACTTTTTGAAAAATAAAAACGAAATATTTTTTAAAAAGCTTGACACGATTTTCTTTTTTAATAGAATGGCACCTCTTTCCTATCCATGTCTGAGACTTGATTTCTAAAAGGGTCGACAAGGATTGTCCCATCCCGCCTCTGGCGGGACGGTGGGTATTGGAAGTAGAGGAGAGTTGTCTCTGCGGAGGGTGGTTTTTGTCTTCACGCACGCCGGTTTTTTATTTTTTTGAAACAAGAATATCATAGCGAGCGATCGAAAGCGCTGAGCAAGGTCGAAGCGCTGGAGTAGCTCAGTTGGTAGAGCACATCCTTGGTAAGGATGAGGTCGTGGGTTCAATTCCCACCTCCAGCTTAGGATGTAAAAACAAAACTTCAAAGGGAGAATTCATATGGCAAAAGAACAATTCAAACGTACGAAACCCCACGTGAACGTCGGAACGATCGGCCACGTGGACCACGGCAAAACGACTCTTACCTGCGCGATGACCAAAGTGTTGGCCGCAAAGGGGATGGCGACGGTTCGTGAGTATGCGGATATTGCCAAAGGCGGTACGGTTCGTGACGATTCTAAGATTGTGACGATTGCAGTTTCGCATGTGGAGTACGAATCCGAGAAGCGCCATTATGCCCACGTGGACTGTCCGGGACATGCGGACTACATCAAGAACATGATCACCGGTGCCGCGCAAATGGACGGCGCCATTCTGGTCGTTTCGGCGGTCGATGGTCCGATGCCCCAGACCCGCGAGCACATTCTGCTTGCCCGTCAGGTTGGCGTGCCTGCTATCGTGGTATTTCTCAATAAGTGCGATCTCGTCGAAGACGCGGAACTTCTCGATCTCGTCGAGATGGAAGTCAGGGATCTTCTTAAAAAATATGATTTTCCAGGGGATAAGATCCCAGTGATCCGCGGTTCAAGTCTTCCCGCGGTCAAGAATCCTACGGATGCGGCGGCCAATAAGTGCATCGTAGATCTTATGAAGGCGCTCGATGAATGCATTCCCGAACCGAAGAGAGACATTGAAAAGCCGTTTTTGATGCCGGTGGAAGATGTTTTTTCAATTTCGGGACGCGGCACGGTCGCAACGGGCCGTATTGAGAGAGGTCTGGTCAAGGTAGGGGATGAAGCCGAGATCGTCGGTTTTCGTGAAGGCGCGATGAAGACGACGGTCACGGGCGTTGAAATGTTCCGCAAACTTCTCGATGACGCTCGGGCCGGTGATAATGTCGGTCTTCTCCTGCGCGGCGTTGAAAAAGAACAAATCGAAAGAGGCATGGTCATCGCCAAGCCGGGTTCTTGCACGCCTCACAAAAAGTTCAAAGCTCAAATCTATGTGTTAAGCAAGGAAGAGGGCGGCCGTCACACGCCGTTCTTTAAGGGGTATCGGCCTCAGTTTTATTTCCGCACCACCGATGTTACGGGGATCGTGACGTTGCCGGCCGGCGTAGAGATGGTTATGCCTGGCGATAATGTCGCGATCGAAGCGGAACTGATCATGCCGGTCGCAATGGAAAAAGAGCTCCGATTTGCCATCCGCGAAGGCGGAAAGACGGTCGGCGCCGGCGTTGTCAGCGAGATCATCGCGTAACATCTCGTTCGGCCACAAATCCCAGCATTTTTTGGCGAAGCCCTGCAGGCTGTAAGGCGTTTATTTTCGCCATAAGAAGTCTTACAAGCCGAAAATTATTTTTTAAAGCCATGTTTTTTCCGCAGTTTTTTTAAGGCAAAGAAAAGGTCTTATTTTAATGCGAGAGATTATTTCTCTGATGTCGACGTGCGACCATAAGTCAACTTATTGGACGCGGAAAAATAAGAAAACGAATCCGGATAAAATCGAACGGAAAAAATATTGTCCGGCTTGCCGCAAGCATGTCCTTTTTCGGGAGAAAAAGTAAGGCTGTCCCAATTCCAATCAATCGCGGCGGAGCTGGGATTGGGGCTGCCCTGATTGCCATTCAGAAAAAGAAAATGAAAGTCAGGGCGATCCCGTTCAAAACTCGGGCGATCAATATTTTAAAAAAGCGCTTTGGGGCGGGAGAGATTGGCGGGGTTCACCCCGTTAGTACCGCATGACATTCGAATAAATGGGTATGCGGTACAATACCGTTAATCCTTAAAATGAAGAACGGTATGAGGAATCCTTTTAAGGGTCGTTTGGAAATGATCAAAGTTTCTGGAGCCGAACAGAAGTTGGTTGGCGAAAGCTTGATCCGTTAGATTTCTAACGGGGTAAAGGCCTGTAGCTCCAATTGGTAGAGCGGCGGTCTCCAAAACCGCATGTTGCAGGTTCGAGTCCTGCCAGGCCTGTTTTTGAAGGCTGTGTTGGCGGGACGCGAAGGGAGCGCTTGATGATGAACATGACGGGTGGCATGTTCATAAGCGCGGGTGGCCGACCCGGAGCGTAAGCGAGAAGGGCGCCAAGTCCTGCCAGACCTGATTTGATGCGAGCAGTTTGTGGCGTGGCTCAAAATTAACGCGAGGAAGTTATGGTGCAGAAAGTCGCAAATTTTTTTCAGGAAACACAGCAGGAGCTCAAGAAAGTCACCTGGCCGACTTGGAATGAAGTCTGGCAGGCGACGCTTGTGGTCATTGTGGTGACTTTCTTCGCGTCCGCGTTCATCGCGGCAGTTGATTTCTGCATTTCAAACCTCTTACGGATGTTGATCAGTTAAAATCATGGCTGACGCAAAATGGTATGTCGTTCATACGCAGACGGGCGTGGAAGCTAAAGCCCGGGCCAGTTTGCTCAGCCACGCGGAGACTGCGGGGCTGTCGCACTTGATCCATGAGGTGCTGATCCCCATGGAAAAGATCAGCGAGGTCAAGGGCGGGAAGAAGAGAATCAGTGAGCGGAAGTTTTTTCCGGGTTATATCCTGGTCAAGATGGAATTGACGGATGAAAGTTGGTACCTGGTCCGCAACACGCCGGGGATCTCGGGATTTATCGGGTCGGGGAGGAATCCGATCCCGCTTACGGAAAAAGAAGTGAGCGCAATCATCCGCGAGCAGGAAGAAAAGCAGACCAAGCCGAAGCCGAAGGTAGAGTTTGAAGAAGGCGAAAGCGTTCGAATCAAAGAGGGCTCGTTCGCGAATTTTAACGGTACGATCGAACAGATCAACCCGGATCGCGGCAAAATGCGCGTGATGGTCACGATCTTCGGGCGGGCGACACCCGTTGAACTGGAATACTGGCAAGTAGAAACGATTTAAAATGCTGAGCGGGCTAAAGAAGCTGAAAAGGCTAAAAGGGCCCGGGAGAAACTAAGCGTTAGATCGAAACAAAAAGGAAAAAGCCTAGAAAGCTTTTTGAGCCTATGAGGCATTTTGAGCGTTAAAAATTATGGCGAAAGAAATCGTTAACAAGATTAAATTGCAAATCCCCGGCGGACAAGCGAATCCCGCGCCGCCGATCGGTCCCGCGCTGGGTCAGCATGGCGTGAACATCATGGAGTTCTGCAAGCAATTCAACGAGCGCACCAAAGACCGCCCGGGCACGATCTTGCCGGTGGTGTTGACGGTTTACAAAGACAAGTCTTTTTCTTTCATTCTCAAGACGCCGCCTGTTGCCGCGCAGATCAAAAAAGCCGCCGGGCTCGCCAAGGCCTCCTCGGAACCGGGTCGCCAGATCATCGGCAAGATCACCCGCGAGCAGGTGCTTGAGATCGCACGCGCCAAAATGGTGGATCTCAATACGACCAAAATCGAGAGTGCCGCCCGTATCGTCGAAGGCGCAGCCCGCAGCATGGGCATCGAAGTCGTCAAATCCAAGTAAGAACAGGAACGATTATGAAACGCAGCAAGCGGTATCAAAAAAGAGTGACGCTGACGGAAGAGGGAAAGATTTATTCTTTACCCGAGGCCGTCAAGATCCTCAAAAAGATCGAAAAAGGCAAAACTGATGAAACGGTTTCATTGAATTTCCAGCTCGGTGTCCGTGCGGAACAAGGCGATGAGAACGTTCGCGGCACCGTGAGCCTTCCGCACGGAAGCGGAAAATCCGTTCGCGTGCTTTGTTTTGCCAAAGGCGAAAGCGCCCGGGATGCCGAAACGGCCGGCGCGGATATCGTCGGAGCCGAAGAACTCGTGGAAAAAGTAAAGAACGGTTTTCTTGATTTTGATGTGGTGGTCTCACATCCTGACATGATGCGCGAGGTCAGTAAGCTTGGAAGAGTGCTGGGCCCCAAGGGGCTCATGCCGACGCCCAAGACCGGCACCGTGACGCCGCAAGTCGGCAGGGCCGTCAAAGAAGTGAAAGCCGGACGCATTGAATTTAAGAGCGATAAGACCGCGGGGCTCCATGCCGTATGCGGCAAGTTGTCCTTCGGCGAGGAAGCCCTTTTGGAAAACGCACGCACGGTGATCAAGGCGGTCAAAGATTTCAAGCCCGCGACGAGCAAAGGAGAATATCTGCGGACGGTTCACATCGCGACGACGCAGGGTCCGGGTCTCAGACTTAATACGGGAGCGCTCTAAGCCATGCCTTCCTTTGAAAAAGAGTTGATGTTCCAGGAGATCGTCAGGGAGTTCGAAAAAAGTCCTTACGCGTTCATTTCCAATCTGAACGATATTTCGGTCCTGGATATCTCGGAAGCGCGCCGGAATCTGGAAAAGGTTTCCCGCCGTTCGATGATGGTGAAACATGCGATGGCCCGCAAGATCTTCACGAAGTTCAACGTGAGCGGCGCAGAAAAATATCTCGATGGATCCGTGGTCCTCACCTTCGGGGACAAAGACCCGCAGGAGATTTCCAAGAAGCTCGTTGAATTTTCAAAAATGAACGCGAAATGGAAGCCCGCCGGAGTGATTTTCGAGGGACAGGTCCATGGCGAGGAATTCGTCAAGCGGCTCGCAAAGCTTCCGTCCCGCAAAGAACTCCTGACGCAATTGGCATTGCGCATGAACTCTCCGATTCAGGGCTTTGCGAACGTTCTCGGAGCACTCACGCGTCATTTCGTGATCGTTTTAGAAGAGGTCCGTAAGAAAAAAGCAGCGACGGGCGCTGCGTCTTAAAAACGCCAGAAACAAACGAATGTCCTGATAAAGGAAATTCAATCAAGGAGGCATGAGCCATGACAGAAGCAACCGAAGTGAAACTTTCCGAAAAATCGCAAGCGATTCTCACCTCAATCGAAACATTGACGGTGTTGGAACTCGCCGAGCTCGTGAAGGCGCTTGAAGAGAAGTTCGGCGTCAGCGCGGCTGCGGCAGCTCCTATGATGATGGCAGCGACCAGCGGCGCGGCAGCGGCCAGCGGCGCGGCTCCCGCGGAAGAGAAGACCCATTTCACGGTCATTCTCACCAGCGCGGGTGATAAGAAGATCAATGTGATCAAAGAGATCCGTACGGTCACGAGCCTCGGATTGAAAGAAGCCAAGGATCTGGTCGAAGGCGCTCCGAAGACCATTAAAGAAGATGTGAATAAGGAAGAAGCCGAGAAGATCAAGAAGGTCCTGGAAGCTCAGGGCGCGAAGGTTGAGATCAAGTAAGATCCCGGCGCCCGCGGGCGGAATCAAGAACGCTGTCCCTAAGGAGGACAATTCATCATGATGCCTTTGATCAAGAGGAAGAGCTTCACGAAAATCCAGGATACGATGGACATGCCGAACTTGGTCGAGATCCAGATCAAGTCGTACGAGGAATTTCTGCAGAGCGGTCGTTCCAATCGTCGGCGTAAAAACCAGGGATTGGAGGTGGCGTTCTCGGATTGTTTTCCCATCGAGAGTTTTGATGGGACATGCCGCTTGGAGTATCAGGGGTATTCTCTTGGGAAACCCAAGTATTCTATCCCGGAGTGTCAGAAGCGGGGCATGACCTATGCCGCGCCGCTGAAAGTGAAGCTCCGTCTTGTCCGCAAAGGGATCGCGAAAGAGCAGGAAGTTTACATTGGAGAGCTTCCTCTCATGACCGAAACCGGCACCTTCATCATCAATGGCGCCGAACGCGTGATCGTCAGTCAGTTGCACCGGTCTCCCGGCATGTCGCTTGAAGATAGCCTCCACGCAAGCGGCAAAAAAATGTACAGTGTCCGTATTATCCCGTATCGCGGCGCGTGGCTCGAATTCGAGTCCGACGCCAACGATGTGCTTTACGCCTACATCGATCGCCGGCGCAAGATCCTTGCGACCGCGCTCTTGAGAGCGTTGGGATATTCTTCAACCTATGATATCTGCAAGGAACTTTATCCGGTCGAGAAGATCCGCGGACTCGATAAGTCCAGGGCGAGGCATTACGAAGATGAGATCCTGGCGGAAGATATTTTCCATCCGGCCAGCAAAGAGTTGATCGCGGCGGCCGCAACTAAATTGACCAAGGAAATGCTGGGCATATTTCTCTCAAACGGCATTACTTCCTTTTCAATCGTCAAACTTCCCAAGGAAGACCGCGCACTGATCAATACGCTCGAGCGCGATCCTTACCGCAATTCGCATGACGCGCAGTTGGCCATCTACCGCCGCGTTCGTCCCGGCGATCCGCCGACGGAAGCAAGCGCCAAAGATCTCATTCAAAAACTTTTCTTTGATCCCCAGCGCTATGACCTCGGCCATGTCGGCCGTTTCATGCTCAACAAGAAGTTAGGGCTCGGTACGAGCGCCGCAGACACGAAGAACACAACGCTCCGCCCTGATGACGTGATGAAAGTCATCGGGATGCTCCTCAAGCTTCGTTCCGGCGAAGTGAACGTGGACGATATCGACCACTTAGGCAATCGCCGCGTGCGTTCCGTCGGAGAACTTTTGCAAAATCAATTCCGCGTCGGTCTTGCGCGCATGAAGCGTTCCTGCGTGGAACGCATGTCCATTTATGATCTGGAAGCCGCGATGCCGCACAATTTGATCAATCCCAAACTGATCTCGGCGGCGATCAAGGATTTCTTCGGCCGCAGCCAGCTGTCGCAGTTCATGGACCAGACGAATCCCTTGGCGGAGCTGACGCATAAGCGCCGTCTTTCCGCGCTGGGTCCGGGAGGCCTTTCCAGAGAGCGCGCAGGATTCGAGGTTCGTGACGTTCATCCCTCGCATTATGGGCGCGTTTGTCCGATCGAGACGCCGGAAGGTCCGAACATTGGTTTGATCGCGTCGCTAAGCACTTTCGCGCGCGTCAATGACATAGGATTCCTTGAAAGTCCCTACCGAAAAGTTGTGAAGGGACGCGTCACCGAACAAATTGACTATCTGACCGCGGACATTGAGGATCGCTATGTGATCGCGCAGGCGAACGCGCCGCTCGACAAGAACGGACGCTTTCTGTCGGATGCGGTTTCGTGCCGTTCCCGCGGAGATTTTCCGAAAAAGAAACCCGAAGAGATCGACTACATGGACGTATCGCCGCGCCAACTGGTCAGCGTTGCGGCGGCCTTGATCCCGTTCCTGGAACATGACGACGCGAACCGCGCGCTCATGGGTTCCAACATGCAGCGTCAGGCGGTGCCGCTTCTCATGCCGGAAGCTCCGATCGTCGGAACCGGCATGGAACGCCATGTGGCGAAAGATTCCGGCGCGGTCATGCAGGCCAAGTCTCGTGGAACCGTGAAAGCGGTCTCTTCCGAAGAGATCGTCATTGATGATTTTGTTTACAAACTCCGCAAGTTCAAGCGTTCCAATGCCGGCACTTGCATCAACCAGCGGCCTCTCGTCGAAGTCGGCGACAAGGTCAAACGCGGGGATATCCTGGCGGACGGCGCCGCGACGCAGGGCGGCGAGCTTGCGCTTGGGCGCAATGTGCTTGTGGCATTCATGCCGTGGCGCGGTTATAACTTTGAAGACGCTATTATCGTAAGCGAAAAGTTTTGCAAGGAAGACGTCTATACCTCGCTTCATATTGAGGAGTTTGAAATTGAAGCGCGCGACACGAAACTTGGCAACGAAGAAATCACGCGCGATCTCCCGAATGTGAGCGAAGAAGCCCTGAAAGACCTCGACGCCGAAGGCGTGATTCGCATCGGCGCGGAAGTGAAGCCCGGCGATATCCTCGTCGGAAAGATCACTCCGAAGTCCGAGATCGAACTTTCCCCCGAGGAAAAACTTCTCCGCGCGGTTTTCGGCGAAAAAGCCAGCGACGTGCGTGACGCATCCCTTTCCGTTTCTCCGGGCGTGGAGGGCGTCGTGGTGGATGTGAAATCTTTCGCCCGCAAGGAATCGGCCTCCAAGACCAAAGAAGAACGCCGTCAGGAAAATAAAGATACCAACGAGATCAAGGAGCGCTACAACGATCGTATTGATCTCTTGAAGCGCGCGCGCCTGCGCAAAGTCTCGGATATGGTGATCGGGAAGAAGCTTTCCGAAGATCTGCTCGATGATGTTTTGGGCGAAGTGCTCATCAAGAGCGGTCATGTTCTCACCAAGAATGATCTCAAGAAGCTTGATCATTGCGATTGGGATTCGCTGCGTTTTGACGAAGATCCGGGTCTTGAGGAGAGCATCAAGAAGATCGCCCGCATTTGGGGCGATGAAATTGATGAGCTTGTGGCCGAACGGACCCGTGAAATTGACCGCGTGAAAAAAGGCGATGAGCTTCCTCCGGGGGTTATCAAAAAAGTCGTCGTTTATGTTTGTTCAAAGCGCAAGATCTCAGTCGGCGACAAAATGGCCGGGCGTCATGGAAACAAGGGCGTGATCGCGAAGGTACTCCCGGAAGAGGATATGCCGTTCCTCGCCGACGGAACCCCGGTGGAGATTGTTTTAAACCCACTAGGCGTTCCGTCCCGTATGAATGTCGGGCAGATTCTCGAAACCCATTTGGGTTGGGCGGCCAAGACGCTTGGGCTCCACGTGGAAACGCCGGTTTTTAGCGGCGCCACGGAAGAAGAGATCCGCCAGGTCATGAAAGACGCGAAGATCCCGAGTGACGGGAAGATCGCGCTCTATGACGGCCGTACCGGCGATAAGTTCGATGGAAAGATCACGGTCGGTTCCATCTACATGTTGAAGCTGGCACATCTTGCGGATGACAAGATCCACGCGCGTTCGATCGGGCCCTACTCGCTCGTGACGCAACAACCGCTCGGCGGCAAGGCGCAGTTCGGCGGTCAGCGTTTCGGAGAAATGGAAGTCTGGGCGCTTGAGGCTTACGGCGCCGCCTTTACGCTTCAAGAACTTCTGACCGTGAAAAGCGATGATGTGGTCGGCAGGACGCGGGTTTACGAAGCGATCGTCAATGGAGAGCCCGCGCTTCACGCCGGTACGCCGGAATCTTTTAATGTTCTCGTCAAGGAGCTTCAGGCTCTCGGGCTCGATATTGATCCCGAACGAACGGCGGGCGGCAAGTTGCCGTCTGTTGAGAGTAAGGCCAAGTCCGCGGAAGAGAAACAGGAAGAAGCCAGGGAGAAACTCAAAGTATGAACTACAGCGTAAATACTTTTGATTCTGTTTCGATCCGCATCGCGTCTCCGGAGTCCATCCGTAAATGGTCGCGCGGGGAGGTCAAGAAGCCCGAAACGATCAACTACCGGACGCTCAAGCCCGAAAAAGACGGCCTTTTCTGCGAGCGTATTTTTGGTCCCACAAAAGATTATGAATGCGCTTGCGGCAAATACAAGCGTATCAAACACAAAGGAATCGTTTGTGACCGTTGCGGCGTGGAAGTCACTCAGGCTCGCGTGCGCCGCGAACGCATGGGGCATATCGATCTCGTTACGCCGGTCTCTCACATCTGGTTTTTCAAGACCATGCCGTCGCGCATCGGAAATCTTTTGGATCTCAGCGTCCGCGCTCTTGAGAAGGTGCTCTATTACGAAGAATACATCGTTCTCGATCCGAAGCAGACCCCGCTCAAACCGCGCCAGCTTTTAACGGAAGAGGAGTATCTGAAAGCCCAGGAGCAGTATGGCCCGGAGAGTTTCGTGGCGCAGATGGGCGCCGAAGCCGTTCAGACGCTTTTGTCGGGATTGGAACTTGATAAATTAACGGCAAAATATCACCGCCAGCTGAAAGCGGCGAAGTCGAAACAGGCCCGGGCCCGTTGCGTGAAGATCCTCAAGATCGTGGAGGCCTTCTATAAATCCGACAATCATCCGGAATGGATGATTATGAAGGTGATCCCGGTCATTCCGCCCGATCTGCGTCCGCTTGTGGCGCTCGACGGCGGCCGTTTTGCGACCAGCGATCTCAACGACCTTTATCGCCGCGTGATCAACCGCAATAACCGTCTGCGTAAACTTCTCGAACTTAAAGCGCCGGACGTGATTATTCGCAATGAAAAGCGCATGCTCCAGGAGGCCGTGGATGCTCTTTTTGATAACGGCCGCCACGGTCGCCCGGTGCTCGGGGCCGGTAACCGTCCGCTTAAATCATTAAGCGACATGCTCAAAGGGAAACAGGGCCGTTTCCGTCAGAATCTTCTCGGAAAACGCGTGGATTATTCCGGCCGTTCGGTTATTGTCATCGGACCGGAATTAAAGCTTCATCAGTGCGGGTTGCCGAAGAAGATGGCGCTCGAACTTTTTCAACCCTTCATCATCCGCAAGCTTAAAGAGCGGGGACACGTGCATACCATTCGTTCGGCCAAGAAAATGGTTGAGCGCGTGAAGCCCGAGGTTTGGGACATTCTTGAGGAAGTGATCCGCGAGCATCCGGTGCTGCTCAACCGCGCGCCGACGCTCCATCGTCTTGGGATCCAGGCTTTCGAACCGATGTTGATCGAGGGGCATGCGATACGCATCCATCCGCTCGTTTGTACGGCCTTTAACGCCGACTTCGACGGCGACCAAATGGCCGTTCATGTGCCGCTCTCCATGGAAGCGGTGATGGAAGCGCGCATTCTCATGCTTTCCGCTAACAACATCTTCTCGCCCGCGAGCGGTCAGCCCATCATGACCCCGACCCAGGATATCGTACTCGGGATCTATTACCTGACCAAAGTTCGCGAAAAGGCGCTTGGGGAAGGGCTCGCATTCAGCGATGCTCAGGAAGCGATCCTGGCTTTTCAGGACCAGCAGATCCACAAGCACGCGAAATGTAAACTTCGTCTGGCAAATCATGAGATCGTGGAAACGACCATGGGCCGGATCCTATTCAACGAGGAGCTGCCTAAAGGGTTCCGCTATGTCAATGAGATCGTGAACAAGGGGCGCCTTTCCAAAATTATCGCGGAGTGTTACAACGTGTTTGGTCATGAAGAGGTCGTGAAGCTTCTCGACAGACTGAAAGCGCTTGGGTTTGCCGAAGCGACCGCGGCCGGTCTTTCAATCGGGATTGATGATATTCAGATCCCGGACGCCAAGGAAAGCATTCTGAATGAGGCGCGCAAGGAAGTAAAAGCGATCGAGAATCAGTACAAGCAGGGTTTGATCACCGACGGTGAACGCTATAATAAAGTGATTGATATCTGGACGCACACGACCGACCGCGTCTCGGATGTGATGTTCGAAGCGCTCGATCAGTTCAACCCGATTTTCATGATGGCCGATTCCGGCGCCCGCGGATCCAAACAGCAGATCCGTCAATTGGCCGGCATGCGCGGTTTGATGGCGAAACCTTCCGGCGAGATTATTGAAAGTCCGATCACCGCGAATTTCCGCGAAGGTTTGACCGTACTCGAATACTTCATCTCGACGCACGGCGCCCGCAAAGGTTTGGCGGATACCGCGCTTAAGACCGCGGACTCGGGATATTTAACCCGCCGGCTTGTGGATGTGGCGCAGGATGTGATTATTAATATCGAGGACTGCGGCACGCTGAACGGGATCGTCATGGAGCCGGTGTATGAAGGCGAAGAAGTCATTGTGTCTCTTTCTGACAGGATCCTCGGCCGCGTGGCGCTCGATAATGTGGTGGATGTTATTACCGATCAGGTGACCGTCAAATCCGGCGATCTGATCGATGAAGCGACCGTAAAAAAGATCGAAGAAGCCGGGATCGAGAAGATTCGCGTTCGTTCCGTGCTTTGCTGCGAAGCTCAAAAAGGTATTTGCGCAAAATGCTACGGCCGCGACCTTGCCACGCGCCGTCTCGTGGAGCTCGGAACCGCGGTGGGCATTATTGCCGCGCAATCCATCGGTGAGCCGGGCACTCAGCTTACCATGCGTACCTTTCATATCGGGGGTACGGCGTCCCGCGTGGTGGAACAGTCTTATTACCGCGCCCGCAATGAGGGCATGCTCCAATACCACAATCTAAAGACGGTGGTTACGAAGACCAACGAAATCGTCGTGTTGAACCGTAACGGCCAGCTCTCGCTCCATGACGCGACGGGTCGTGAACTGGAACGCTACACGATCCCGACGGGCGCGTTCATCCATTATAAGGACGGCGAGAAAGTCAAAAAAGGCGAAATTTTTGTGAAATGGGACCCGTACACGGTTCCGATCTTGACCGAAGTGTCCGGAAAGGTCCGTTTCGAGGATATCAAGGCCGGTGTTACGATGAACGAAGAGCTTGACGCGACCACGGGTATGACCGAGCGCGTGATCATCGAACATAAAGAGGACATGCACCCGCAGCTGCTCGTTGTGGGGAATAAGGATGAGATCCTCGCGTTCTATCCGATCCCGACCGGCGCTCATATCATCGTCAAAGACGGTCAATCAATCACGGGCGGGACCCAGCTTGCTAAAACGCCCCGTAAAATCGCAAAGACTCGCGATATCACCGGCGGGTTGCCGCGTGTCGCGGAACTTTTTGAAGCTCGTAAGCCGAAGAATCCGGCCGTGATCTCGGAAATTGACGGTGTGGTGGAGATCGGCGAGATCGTAAAAGGCCAGCGCAAGATTATTGTCAAGAGCTCGACCGGCATGGCCAAAGAATATTTGATCCCGCACGGCAAGCATTTGAATGTTTATAAAGGCGATAAAGTTCTCTCGGGACAACAACTTGTGGACGGCCCGGTCGTGCTGCAGGATATCCTCCGCGTTTCGGGAGAAAGAAGTTTGCAGCAGTATCTTGTGGAGGAAGTGCAGGAAGTTTATCGTCTGCAGGGCGTCCGTCTCAATGACAAGCACGTGGAGGCGATCGTTCGCCAGATGTTGCGCAAGGTTCGTATCGAGGATTCCGGAGATACGGAATTCCTCGTGGGTTCCCATGTGGAGAAGCTCAAATTCGCCGAAGAAAACGCCAAAATGGTCAAGAAGGGGAAAGAACCCGCGAAGGGCACTTCGATCCTTCTCGGGATCACCAAAGCGTCTCTCACCACCGACAGCTTTATTTCCGCCGCGAGTTTTCAGGAAACGACGCGCGTGCTTACGGAAGCGGCGTCTGCCGGGAAGCGTGACCGCCTGCAGGGGCTCAAAGAGAATGTCATTATGGGTCATTTGATCCCGGCCGGGACGGGCTTTAAGATCCATCACGATATCGAGATCGAAAAAGACCTGACCGATGTGTTGCCGGATCCTGAGGCCGGCGAAAAAGAAAAAGCCGCCGAAGAAACCCGCGCATCCCAGGAGAACTCCTAATGGCACCGACCATCAATCAGCTGATCCGTTTTGGAAGAAATAAATTCAAAGGGAAATCCAAGTCCCCGGCCTTGCATAACTCGCCGTTCCGTAAAGGGGTATGCCTGATCGTCAGGACGCAGACCCCCAAAAAGCCGAACTCCGCTCTCCGGAAAATCGCCCGTGTGCGTTTGACGAACGGCGAGGAGGTGACGGCCTACATCCCGGGCGTTGGGCACAATCTGCAGGAGCACTCGATCGTGCTCGTGCGCGGCGGCCGCGTCAAGGACCTTCCGGGCGTTCGTTATCATATTGTTCGCGGGAAACTCGACGCCGCCGGCGTTGCGAACCGCACGAAATCGCGTTCGAAATACGGCGCGAAAACCCCGAAAAAGGATGCTAAGAAATCATGAGAAGAAGACGCGCGCAAAAAAGATTGATCGCCCCGGACCCGCGCTATGGGGATCTTCTGGTCGCGAAATTCATTAATATCGTGATGGAATGCGGTAAGAAATCAATTGCCGAGAGGATCGTGTACGATGCTTTGGACATCGTGAAAGAGAAAACATCGAAGGAAGCCCTTGAAGTTTTTCGCGCGGCGTTAGACAATGTGCGCCCTCTCCTGGAAACAAAATCCCGGCGCGTAGGCGGGGCGACCTATCAGGTGCCGGTCAGTGTTTCCGAAGATCGCAGTTACTCCCTGGCCCTTCGTTGGATTCGGAGTTTTTCCCGGGATCGCAAGGGGAAGCCCATGCATGAGAAGTTGGCGCAGGAGATCATCGACGGTTTCAACAAAACAGGACCTTCCGTCAAAAAACGCGAAGATATGCATAAGATGGCAGAAGCCAACAGGGCTTTTGCGCATTATCGCTGGTAAAAAAGCTAAAAAGGCTAAACACAAAGACGAAAGCATTTTAAGCATTTGGGGCTTATTCAGCATA
>JAHFHJ010000093.1 GCA_023246985.1 Candidatus Omnitrophota bacterium
AATTCACAAGCACATTGCCGAGGTCAAAGATAACGGCTTTGATTTCCGAAGTTTTCCGTTTCATGAGACCGGCATTCTAGCATAATTAAAATGCTCGGGGAACGCAGAACAGAAAACGGGAAATGTTTTCGCTCGGCGTTTCCCGTTATCCGGGACTTCATCCAACCCGCCTGCAAAGCCAACTCGTGACCAACCCCAAATACGTTCCTAGTACATTGCCGAGAATGCCGAGGAGAAGACCGACGGGCGCAAGAACCGGTTCATAGGCCGCGGCGACGATCGGTGCGGAGGCGGGACCTCCGATCGCAGCCTGGCTCGCGGTCGCGGCAAGACCGAGAGGAATGCGCGCGATACGCGCGACGATCAGAATAAAAACGGCGTGGAACAGGATCCAGACGATCCCCGCGAGAATCAGGACCGGCGCTGAAAAGATCCCGGAAAGATCGGCCCGCACCCCGATCGAGGTCAGCACAAAGAAAAGCAGCAGATAGCCGATACGCGGCGCGCCGTGAACTGCCAGCTTTTTAAGCGAAGTGAACGAAAACAAGACGCCCAGGGTTGACGCGAGGATGATCACCCAGATAAAGGCGCCGCCCGCAAAGATCCCGGCGAGGAGGTTTGCGATCCAAGCACCTCCGAACCCCGCGGCCAGAATCAGAAGAAGATAATTGAAATGGACGTCTCGGGAAAGAAACGCCGCGCCCAATCCTTTATGTGCGAGTTCGTCGATCACTTCTCTTTGGGAGCGGTTCCACGCGTCATAAGCTTTCTGAATCCCTACGCCAAGGAGCAGGACCCCCATCCAGGAGTAGGACACGACCGTATCCACCACGATCATCGGGAAGAATATTTTGTCCGGCGTGCCGATCGCTTCCTTGACCGCGATCATGTTGGAACTTCCGCCGATCCACGAGGCCGAAAGCGCTCCGAATCCGGACCAGGCCTCCGGCGGGAGCCACGGTTTGAAGATCAGGATTACAAGCGGCCCGCCGAGCATCACGCCCACAATGGCGGCGGCCATGATGAGGAGCGCGGGTCTTCCGAGTCTCAGGATCGCCCCCAGGTCCGAAGAAATAAGCAGGAGAATAATCCCCGCCGGAAGAAGGTTCATGATAATCGCCGGATAAATCGGCGACTCGCGCGGCAGGATCCCGAAGTTCGAGGCGAGCATCGGCAGGAAATAGATCCAGAACATCGTCGGCGGGAACCGAAAGAATTTCTCAAACCGCGGATGCTCGGAAACGCGGAGGATCAGTCCTTCGATCAGAAGCAGCGCCGAGATAATACCAAACGGGTGTGGAATCATAAAACCTCTTCACCCTCCCATTCCAGACCGGGTCTGGAATGGGGTACAACACCGATGCCGGCGCGAACCTTGTGGAGGTCGTAGACCCCCGAGCGGGTCACGAAATTACCGCGCGTGATCTTTTCCGCCATGAAGAACGGCGCGTCGAGATCGACGAAGTCAAAACCGCCGAGTCCCGCCGCGAGATGCGCGGCCGCGGTGACAGCTAAGGGCGTCTCCATCATCGTCCCGATCATCAACTTGATCCCGTGCCGCTTCGCAAGGCAGGCGATCTCATAAGCTTTTAGAACGCCGGTCTTCATAAATTTGATATTGATCGCGCCGGCGGCCTTCTCTTTGATAAGCCGCTTCGCGTCCTCGATCGACGCGACGCTCTCGTCCGCGCAAACAAGCGCCTTGCTTTCGCGCGTCACTTTCGCGAGCCCTTCCCAATCGCCCTTCGAAACCGGTTGTTCGATAACCGCGGGACGAATCTTGAGCCTGGCCAGTTCTTTCAGGAATTTAAGCGTTTGGACGGCGGTGAATCCTTGATTCGCGTCCAGATAGACCGGACACTTTCCGGCGATCTTCGCGATTACGGCGACCCGCTTAAGATCCAGGCCAAAATTCCGGCCGATTTTTACCTTGAATGAACGGATCCCGCGCCGCAAGATAGCGCGCGCCGCCGTCTCGGCGTCCGTAACATCCCCAAGCACCACGGTCATATCGGTTCGAAGCGTCCTCGGCCGAGTCCCGAAAGCCCGCCAAAGCGGCATTTTCTTGTGACGCGTTAAGACATCCAGAAGCGCCATCTCCACCGCCGCTAAAGCACATTTGTTTTTCCCGAACTTTTCCTTGCACTGCTCCGCGATCTCCGGAAATTCCGGAAGACTTCGCCCCGCGGCCTGCCGGGCCGCTTCCTTTAAATTTTTAAGCGTCTCGGGAACGGTTTCGCCCGTGATGTGCGTCGCGACCGCCGCCTCTCCGAATCCTCGGATCCCGCCCGAGAGTTCCACGAAAAACAGAACATTCTCAAGAAGATCATGCCGGCCCTTGGCCGTGCTGAAAGGCGCGCTCAACTTCGCGCGCCAGATCCTTGCGCCCGCTTTCCGGATCACAAGCGGTTTCATGATCGGGGGATGCGCCTCAAGACGCCGCCTTCTCGCCGACCAAGGGGAGAACGGAATCCACGCGGAAATAAACAAGAAAACTTTTTTTCATTCCGGGACCGTCCAGGGCGGGACAACAACTTTTTTTCCTTCGGAGACTCTCGATCAGCGACGGATCTTCGGATTCCCGGGTCTTGGTCAGATACAGGCGCTTCCCGGTATAATCTTTGGAGTTTTCTACGAACAAGTAGACGGCTTTTGGATTTTCCTGAATATTGCGGTGCGTGAGCCGGTCGGCCATGATGAACGCCGCCGTCTCGTCGTTCATAAAATGAGGCCGGGCGTACAAAGCCGCGTTGACCTTCCCTTTTTTGTCCGCGGTTGAAAGAACGCCTAAGCCCTGGGTTTTTTTAAAATACTTTGAAAGTTTTTCCATAGTATCTCCTTCTTAAAATGTTGGTTTGTGGAATCCCACGGTCTTACGGCCGTGGCACCTCCACCTTCGACGCGGAACCCCGCCGAAGCATCACCGTCAACCACCGTCTGAAATCGGCGGGGTCCCGCCATGGGCGGTGGCTGCGAAGGCGGGGTAAAAAATCGAAAAGATCAGAACACCCGTTCAGCGGACGGGAAAAGAATTTTCCGGAAAAACAAAAGCATCAACCCGCACCCGGAAGTCAAGACGCCGACCCATGCCCAGGGAGTCAAAAAACGATGTTGGATCAAAAAACCGCTGAGAAAGGGAGCCGCGATCTGGCTGATCGACATAAAAGACTGCGTCATCCCCAACGCCATCCCCTGCCGGCGGCGTCCTGCTTTCTGCGTGATCAAGCTGGTCAGACTCGGCCTGAGTACCGACATTCCGACAAAGGTGATCGTGACGGCGGCCAGAAGTTGAGGGATGTCAAACGTCCACCCCAGATACATAAAGCCGATCCCCATCAGAAAGAAGCCCGTCATGACCAGCCGCGACTCCCCGAAGAGCTTGACCAGGCGTCCGATCAGAGCCCCCTGAATGATCATCCCCAAGAGTCCGACATAAGCAAACAGATAGCTCACCTCCCTGGTTCCGAAAGGCGCCGTATGAAAAATGTATCGTCGCTCCGCAAAAAGCGCGAATCCCGAAAAGAATATCCCGAAAGCAAAAATGAATGCGGAAAATTGCCATAAAAGGAATCCGAGTTCCGGTTCTTTCAAAAGCCCGAGATATTTCTTCCAGGAGATAAATCCGCTCGGGGATCTTTCGCCGGCATTCCGTCCTGGAAGCGTCTCCTCTTTTTTTTGGGAAGGCAGCAACACGTATGTCGCGAGAATGCTGGCGGCTGAAAGCCCCGCCGCCGCAAAGATGGGGTACTGGTGCCCGAAGTGAGCAAGCAATCCTGCGATCGCCGGCCCCACGAGAAACCCGAATCCAAAAGCGATCCCGATCAGCCCAAAGGATTTTGCCCTTTTTTCGGGTTCCGTTACATCGGAAATATAGGCTTGAGCCACGGAAATATTACCGGCCGTTAAGCCGTCGATCACCCGTGAAACGAAAACCGGGATCAGGCTTTTTGAAAATGCGAGGATCAGAAAACCGATGCACGTTCCGATCTGACTGACCAACAAGACGGGCTTACGGCCCACACGGTCCGAGATTTGGCCCAACACGGGCCCGGCGACAAATTGGCAGATCCCATAAGACGACAGCAGCCAGCCGACGATCACGGGCGTGGCGCCAAGACTCTCCGCATAAAAAGGAAGCAGCGGAAGAATGATCGTAAATCCGAGAATGTCGATCAGAATGATTAGGAAGATCGAAACGAGCGGTGATTTTTTCATCTCAATGGGAACCGTGTGGGGGGCCTCGAGAACCTAGGCCGGGCTTTTTTTGAAGTAATGGTTGACGATCACGGACCAATTCAGATACAAATGGCTTGCGATCAATGCCAACAAAAGAATCCCGTTATATCGATGTACTTTCGCGCAGAATATGACAAAGCGCCCCTCGTCGAAAAAGAAAAGAACGCTGCCCGCCAGGGCCTGCGTAAGAACGCTGGAAAACAAGAAAATATTGACGGTTTTAAGAACCTTCAGTTTGGCCATAGGCCCTCCCTTCCTGGGCCGCTCTATTCCCGCAGCCGGTGAACGGATCCTTAAAGCACGATTTCGGACTCAAAACCCCCGAAACTGTTATGGTCATATCTTATTATAGATGCTCGGCTTACACAAGCAGTCAACTCGCCCGACCAGTCGGGACCCAAGTCCTCATTGACTGGAGGGGAACCTTGCGTTATATGTTATATAAAAACTGCTTCACATCCGTTCAGCGCAATGATTTTTATGTTTTACGCTCCAGGCAGATCATTTTCTTAAAATGCTTGAAAGCATTCCGTTTATGAAAACTTCGAAAAATCAAAAAAAATTTGCTTGTCCGGTGAGTGTAAAAGATCTGATTCTTCCCTGCTTCGTGATCGAGGGCACCCGCCGCAAAGAACCGATCCGGAGCATGCCCGGTATTTCACGGTTCACCGTCGATCTTCTCTCCAAAGAGATTTCGCAGGCGCGGCGTCTGGGCATCCGGTCCGTGATCCTATTCGGTGTCTGCTCCCGGCGACACAGGAACGAAACCGGAGAGTACGCTTATTCCCCCAACAGCATTGTTGCCCGAGCTGTTGCGGCGATAAAAGATATTTTTAGCGATGTTTGCGTCATGACCGACATTTGTCTCTGCGCGTACATGTCTCACGGCCATTGTGGTATCGTGAAAAAAGGTTCGCGGCACATCGACGTGAAAGCGACGCTCGAAGCGCTTTCAAAAATGGCGGTGACTCATGCCCGGGCAGGCGCGGATTGGGTCGCGCCTTCTGCCATGACGCACCGGCAAGTGCGGACCCTCCGGCGAGCTCTGGACCGTTATGGTTTCAAAAAGACAAAGATTCTGGGTTATTCCGCAAAATTCGCCTCGAATTTTTACGGCCCGTTCCGCGATGCGGCCGATTCCGCGCCCCAATTTGGAGACCGAAGCGGCTACCAGTTGCACTATGCGGATTCGAAGCAAGCGCTCCGGGAGATCGCGGACGATATTCAGGAAGGCGCCGCAATGGTCATGGTCAAACCGGCGCTGAGTTATTTGGATATCCTCAAGGAAGCGAGGCTAAAACACCCCTTCCCTCTCGCGGCGTACAATGTCAGCGGAGAATATGCGATGGTAAAACAAGGGGCCAAGGCGGGTTTTTGGGACGAGAAAAAGATGGTTTTCGAGATTCTGTCGTCGATCAAACGGGCGGGAGCGGATAAGATCATCACTTATCATGCGAAAGACGCGGCCGGCTGGCTCAAGGCCTGAGCCTCCGGGGAGTCCTCGAACTCACAGACCCCTCGACCGCGTCCCGAATAAATCTCAAGAAGAGCTCTTTGATCTTTGGGCCATGGATCACGGTCCCGGCACGAAGATATTCCATGTTCATTCTTTCCGCTGTTTCCCGCGCTCTCACATCCAGATCGAACAGGATCTCAACATGGTCACAAAAGAATCCCAGCGGCACGGCG
>JAHFHJ010000094.1 GCA_023246985.1 Candidatus Omnitrophota bacterium
CTTGCGGGATCTTCCGGAGGGGCTTGTTCTTTTTTATTCAGGCGTTTGTTCCGCTTTTCTTCTTGTCTTTTTTTTCTTATCTCTTCTTTGCGCCTTTTATCACCTTTAAAATTTTGTCTCATAGAAGTCCTCGTTTGAAGAATGCCTGCGTTTATTGCCAAGGGCTAAGGGTTGGATCGAGAGTGAGAAGCGACACCGATATGATTCTAACACGCTATGCCGAAGGACCCTAACCTTTAATTAAAAGCGAATGGGAATGAAGTCAAGTTCGAGTCTTGGGAGGCAGGAACTCGAATGGATTTCTCGTTTTGACCGGTCCCGAGATACGAGTCCCATGTCCCGGGTTTGGGAAGGTTATGCCGACCGCGCAGTCGCGAGATATTCGGCTCGCATCCGTTCAACAAGCTGACTCACGCCCGCAAGGTTCAGAAAGTTCTGAAGCGCCTTGTTGTCCAGGCGGATAAAATTATCACCCAGTTCTTTCACCAGTTCGTCCGGCATGGTTTCGGTCGCAGAGGCCATGGCCTTCAGGGTCACTGCTTTCCTTGCGGTTAGAGGGGCGCGTGCGGCTTCCTCACCCAGGAGTTTTCTCGCTTCCTCCGAAGTCTTAGCCGTCAAAATGAGCGGCCGACGGGCTTGAGCAAGCTGGATGTTGATTTGATCAAGGAAGCCGCGGTCCGCGCCTGGAGGCATTAAAACGACAGCGGGTATATCACCCAAAATCAGCCGTATCGCCGCGGCCAAGCCGTGCTTGGACGCAAGCTCATAACCAAGGATAAGGGCATCGGAATCCTGGAGGATCCGCCCCTGCAAGAGCACTTTCAGGGCATCCGCCAACTGCTTCCGGTTTTTCAGATCTTCCGGCCGGCTCGCGACCGTGATCGTTTCAGCCGCGAAAGCCTGCGGCACCAGAACCCTCATCATAGATAAAACGACGCCCTCACCGAATGTATGAAACATAAGCGAAATAATACCGTCTGTGATCTCTTGTATAACTCTGCGAACACCCTTTTTATTCCCGCCGCCCAGTCGCACATTCTCTTCAAAAAAATTGTCCATTTCTGTAACAGGGTTTTGGGGTTCCCCTATTCTCTCCACGCTATCTCCTATCCCATGATTTTCTGCCCTCCCCTCCGGTAAAGCAGGACGGATTCGTTCTTCGCTTCGCGAAAGCAAATCGGAGTGCTTCAAAGTTCCATCAGCGTTGGCAAGGCCTTCCTTGATCGCCTTGGTAATGGGCGCATGGGACCGGTCTGGCCTAAATTCGCCGACAAACGCCTTTAAACCATTTTGTTCCCGCACCTCGGGACGCTGGGCAGAGGTCGTTGTTCCGACCCCGACATATCCGGCAAACTGAATCTGCTCTGCCATAGCGACGACACTCATCCCGCCGTCAATGGAGGTCACGGCGTAGTTGTTCCTGCGCAGTTTGCTGACGATTTTTTCCACATCGATTTGCTCCGCACCGCCGATCCCGTCAATAACGTCCTCCCGCATCTCCGAACGCAGCGTCCCTTGCGCGGCGGCGGCTTGCGGTTCAGGACTTGGAGCTTTCTCAATGCTCAGGGCCTGATACCCTTTTCCTCGCTGGGGATATCCGGAATCGTCCCGATCTCTATCCGAAACGGGAATCCCGGGAAGCCACTCCTGAAGGAAATGCGCCCCTTTCCGCTGGGCCGGATACGTTATCTTTTTGCCCTTTTCAAGGGACCAATCAGAAACCTGAAAGGAAGCGTTCGGATCCCTGATAACCGTTTCCATCCCCTTCATAAAATACCAGCTCTTCCCGTTCTCCTCGTCATAGGTGTTCCAGCCGAGATGGATCGGGAAAATGATATTTTTATCTCCCATGGTGCGCGAAATGCCCACAACATCCTCATTGACCGAATCGTCATCCCGATGGGTTAAAGAATGAAAATGTACCGTCCCTTTTTCGAACAGCTCCTTAAGTTCGGGATTCGTAATCATGTCCGCCAGGATCCCATATTCGTGAGAGTTCCACGTCCGGGTTCTTTCAAAAAGCCCGGGGAAAAGGACTGCCACGGCCGCCATAACTGCGGGGATCTTTTTCTCTCCGAACTCCGCGGCGGCTTTCTGAGCGTCCAGCAAGGTGAGGCGGTCAAAAACAGCCTTTAATTTTTCCATCCCATCTTGTTCACTTATCAAGGCGCGGACCTGTCTTGCGAGTTGTCTGAGGTTGTCCTTTTTTTGAACAGTTTGGTCGAACTGACGAAGGTATTCGGCGCTCGTCAGCACCGCTTCGAGAACACGGCTGAGCCGGAGAGAAGTCGCTTGATAAGAAGCAAAATGGGCCCGGTTTTTATTGAAAGTATCGATCGCCCATTGAAAAACTTCGAGATAGGCGTCTGGCTCGTCGTATTTCGGATCATGGGTCCTGTTGCTGCTGTTGGGGATTAGTGTATTACCGGAGCCGGGCCGTGTACGGTCCAGAACGAGGCCCTGTTTTTGGATGGTACCTTCGGCCCATGGAGGCCCCACTTGCAATCCGCCGTTCGGGGGCACGGCAGACTCCGTAGACTCCGAAGCACCGGTACCCCTGTGAAGATCGCGGTCCGAATCCTGGACTTGCAGGTCGGTAGCCGCCAAGAGCTTCCTTTGATCTTCAATGTTCCAACCCGTCATAACGATCAACTTCCCCGGCCCACTTTGGTTGATTTCTTGGGCGAGTGCTTGAAGTTCATCGTACATATACAGGGTATTTTTCTGAATATTGCCAAAAATAATCACTTGGGCCCCCTTTTTGATCAGCTCCCTTAGATTTTTGTTGGTGAAGGCCCGCTTACGTCCGACTTTTTCCTCAATCATCCTTCCTGAGTAAGAGAACACGATTCTTTCGGGATCCAGATTCCACCCATATTCATCGCTCAATTTTTTCTTGGCGACTTTCTTGATCTCAATGATCTGCTCCGGAGTTAAAAATTCGACATCGGCGTCTGGGAACAGTTCCTTGGCAATAGACCGGAACACCGCGCTTGAGACCTCGCGGTTATCTCCATTGGTGATTGCAATGATTTTTGAATTTGGATCGATCGGGGCAACTTCATCTCGGTGGACAGCGGAAACCGCGCTAGCGCCGTCCGCGGAACGAATACCGCCGCTCGTCGAGTCATTATAGGGGAAAAGACGGGCCCAGATCGGATCCGTAAAGCCCATGAGAAAAAATTCGAGCCAGCCCCGGTTCAGGTACGTATGTGTGACGAACCAGGTCAAAGCATCCCGTAATACGGAGTTTTTCCGTTCGGACATTGCTTTATAGGCCGGCGCGGGGCCTAACTGCCCGTCATTGAACCAAAGGACCGGAGGCTTGGAGGCGGATCCCTTCCGGTCCTGCTCATTTTTCTCAAGATGCCGCGCCAACTCTTCGGATGCCCGCGAAAAAAATTCAACAAAATCAGAGTAATTGACCCAGTTGTTCTCGGGTCCGTACCGGTAAAGAAGGCGCGTGTAGTATTCACCGCCGTCGATCAGATAGATCGTGAGTCCGTCCCCGGTCTTTCCCGAAAGGATCCTGGCTGGGACTTGCCCTCCCCTCACCGTGACATTAAATGCAAAGAGAGGCTTAAGATCATGGACGGGGATTGGTAATTTTGAATAATCAATGGGCTCTTCGGTCCGGTTGTCCGGCTTCAGACGGTAGTGATAAAAGGGTTCTACCAGCACAACCTCGGCGTCTTGGCCCGCAAGCTGACTGGCTTTCAAAGTGTGGAATTGGCCTACACGCCCCAAACCGCCGGCCAAAAGGACCGTTTCCGGAGAAATATAATAGATTCTTCTTCCGATAAGGTGCGGGGCGAATTTTCTCAGCCATCCGTCGAGCGATTTTGCTTTCAGTATGAGCAGGATGGAATCCACAAGCTCGTTAGTCCCGAATTTTGTCTCCTGTCCGGTCAGGAACCGGGCCAGGGTTTCTTGATCTTTCCAATCTAATAAGGCCACGGCGCGAAGGACCGGCCAACGGCTTTCGATCGGATAAAGAGGCCATAACGCGGCCGCATGGGCATAATCCATAATGATTTGCTCCAGCGCCGGCTCTGCTTCTGAAGGTTTTTGAGCCCAGTCATGCAGAGTTTTTTCAAATTCTTGTTTAATATAGAAAGCCGCATCCGCTTTGACGGCAACAACCCTCGCGGGTTGGGCAAGCGTGAAGCCTTCGTTGTCTCCTTTGATCAGTTTCAGATCGGCCAACTCGTTCAAAAGGGTGATGATACGGCCAGCATTGGTCCGAAGGCCCTGGTTTTCGATCACCTCATGGATCGTTTTTAAAATTTCATGGAGAGTGATACTTGCCCCACCGGTCCGCTGCTCAAAATCAAGCAGGACCCAGAGGATCGCGTTCATGCGCTGCCAATCGGGGTTCCGCCTACCGATGCCTTCCCACAATCGATTCTCCCCGGGTTTCATAAAAGGCATCGTAGGCGCTTCCGGCGGCGCGATCACTTTTACATGCGCGATTTTTTTCTTCAAAACCAGGATCCGGTATTCCCAACCATTGAGCGCCAGGTTTTGGTCCAGAGGGTAGGTCTTTCCGGTCATGAGGTCCGTCCATTCATAGCCGGGAGCTTCCTCCTCCGTGATCCCCCAATGGGTCACGTCGGGTGAATACCTGAAACCGGCCATGTTCTGGTCGTCATTCACAAGAACAAGGGCGTAATCATCCCCAAGCTTGCGTTGAACCGCGACCACATGCTTGGACATTTCAAGATCTTTGGCCGGTGGCCGTTTGACTTCTCCCTTTCTGAAAAGGGCGCTCCGGGTGATCTTCAGGAGCTGCGAATGCGCTTCCCGAAGTTGCGGATTGACCGTTCTCGTAACGCCGGCGGGCGGGAGCCAGTTCGCGGAAGGTTTGTTGTTGGGGTCGCCGAATTCCTGATCGTGATAAAGAAGGAAGGGGCCAGGGGTCACGGCCGTTGTGATCGCTATTGCGGCCATTTCCTGTTCCGGCATCATCAGTTCCGCGATTCTTTTTCCCGGCGGATCATCGTGGTTTTCAACGAAATGGACGGCCCGTCTGAGATAATCAATGGGCGCCCGGGTGAGATAATCCATGATCGCGGAAGCGGATTGCCCCCCTTTGAGGATCAAGTCCCAAAGGTATTTATCATAGGTAAAATCCATTCCTAAAGTTTGAAGGTATCCTTCTTTTTGATCATAGGCCTCGGCAATTAATGTGGATCCTGGATATTGCGATGTAGGTTCGAGAAGCACTTCGGGCCAGAACTCTTTTTCCATTGGATCTTTCCCAAGGGGACCGAACCAGTTATCATTGAGAGAGTCTCTCAGGCCGTAATGCGCCATATCGACCCTTGCCCCGCCGTGATTGGTCATTTCGAAGATATGACCGAGGACTTCCTTGAACTTTGTCTGAAGCCCGGGATGGCTCAGGTCCAGTTGTGCCGTGTCCTGCCACCTATCAGCAGCGCGCAACCCGCCGCGGCCGTGCGCGATCTTATAGATCTGTCCTGAAGTGTAAATGAGAAAAGCTTGTACGGCGTTCAATCCTTGCCTGCAAAAGGCGCTCCCGAATCCGGCCGGCCAGCTCACGAGGGGTTGCAGGTACTCGTTCAGGTTCAAGACCTCCGGGGCGTTTCTCGTATCCGGCATGAACCATTCAGGATGTTCGTTGAGCCAGGGGGAATCAGCGGCCATGTGGTTGGGCACGAAATCCAGTATCACCTTCATCCCTTTGCGGTTGGCGCGGATCACAAGGCGTCTGAGCGCCGCTTCGTCCCCCAGCTCCGGATTGATTACATAATCATGGATGGCATAGGCGGAAGCGACCCGTCCTGGATGTTGCGGATCTTCCCATGCCTTATTGAACGCTTCGCTGAAGGGGCTCGTTCTCCAAACTCCCATCAGCCATAGGACATTGACACCCAGGGAGTGGATCCTTTCCAGCT
>JAHFHJ010000002.1:0-25219 GCA_023246985.1 Candidatus Omnitrophota bacterium
AGGAGCTGAACCCATGGGTCAAGTGCACGTATTGTCAGAGCATGTGGCGAATAAGATCGCGGCCGGAGAGGTGATCGAGCGGCCCGCCTCGATCGTCAAAGAGCTTGTTGAAAATTCGCTGGACGCCGGGGCCGATCAGATCGAGATCGTCGTCAAACACGGCGGCAAGAGCCTGATCCGGGTGGCGGATAACGGCTCCGGAATGGCGGTTGAGGATGCCCAGCTTGCGCTTCAGCGGCACGCGACGAGCAAGATCGAAAAAGCCGAAGATCTGAATCACATTATGAGTTTTGGGTTCCGAGGTGAAGCGCTTCCGAGCATTGCTGCGGTTTCGCGTTTTACGCTTCAGACGCGAACGCCGGACGCCGCGACCGGCACGGAACTCGTCGTGGAGGGCGGAAGCCTTTTAAAAGCCAAGGAATGTCCCGCGGCTGCCGGAACGGTGATCGATGTCCGGGACCTTTTTTTTAATACGCCCGCCAGGCGAAAATTTCTCAAACAGGATATGACCGAATTCGGACATATTTTGGATACGGTGACTTGCATCGCCCTGGCGAATCTTCACGTGAGATTTGTTCTGATCTCCGGCGGTAAAACACTTTTGGATCTTTTGCCGACGAGGGACCTCTCATCGAGAGCGGCCGCCATTTTGGGGGAAGACTGGGCGCGCCAAACGCTGAAGATCACGCAGGAGATCCCGCATGTCAAGCTTTCGGGGCTGATCGGAAAGCCCTCGCTGGCGTCAGGAACCCGGGCGCAGCAATTTTTTTTCATTAACCGCAGATGGGTCAAGGCCTATGGGCTGAGTTATGGCCTTCAGGCCGGTTATCACGGACTTTTGATGCAGCATCAATTTCCCGCCGCCATCCTGTTTCTCGAATTGAATCCTCAATATGTGGATGTGAATGTTCATCCGACGAAGCAGCAGGTGCGTCTTTCCCATGAGGCCGTGATCAAAACGATGATCGAAAAGACCGTCGCTCAGACGCTTCAGGAGAGCGGAGATCTGGCGCCGTCTTTTCATGAAAGTGACGCTCCGCCTCGTGAGCGGTTTCCGGAGACGAGATTTACGGAACCAAGTTTCGGGTTTGAAAAGCGCATGTTCACGCAAGACGCGCCGTTGAAGGTCGCGGAAGCCGTGACGGCCGATGTGATGACCCCCAAAGTCGACGCCGCGCAGCCGCTTGAGATCGGCCAAGGGCTCCGAATCACGCGCGTTCTCGGCCAAATCCATCGCGCCTATATCCTGGCGGAGACAGAGGAAGGCTATGCGGTCATTGACCAGCACGCGGCGCATGAACGCGTGACGTTTGAAGCGCTCATGAAAAATTTTGAATCCGAGCGGCCCGCGAGGCAGGGGCTTCTGATGGAAGAAGTGCTGGAATTGCACCCGCGCCAAGTCGAGATCCTGAAAAAAAGTCTTCCGTTTCTTGCCAAGCTTGGCTTTGAAATAGAATCTTTTGGAGAAAAGGCTTTTGTGATACGCGCGCTGCCTTCGGTGTTTCGGGATGAAAATCCGGTAAGGCTTATTCAGCAATTTGTCGACGAAAGAGAGACGGGGAAGACGCAAACGCGGCTCAAGGGTGCCCGGGAAGATGTCGCTGCCATCATCGCCTGCAAACGCAAGTCCGTGAAGGCCTCGGACCCGCTGACGTTTCCGGCCATGCAAGGGCTTCTGGAGCATCTGTCGCGCTGCAAGAACCCGTTCCATTGTCCGCACGGGCGTCCGAGTATCATCAAATATTCTCTGTCGGATCTCGAAAAACAGTTCAAGCGGACCCTCAGGAATTTAAACAAGGGCGAATCATGACGACGGAAGGTATGGAGCAATACCTGAAGCAGTCCCGCCAGGCGCTCATCCTGTCCGTGGGGGTGGCTTTGTTTTTAACGGGCGTGAAGTTTTCGGCCGGGCTTCTGACGCATTCGATGGCCCTCATGGCATCGGCCCTGGACTCGATGCTGGATATGTTCATGTCCGCGCTCAATTTTTTTGCCTTCCGAGAAGCGTCCAAGCCGCCCGATGTCGAGCACCCTTATGGTCATGGCAAGGTCGAAAGTCTCGCGGGACTCTTTCAAAGTCTTTTTATTGCCGCGAGCGGTTCGTTCGTAATTTATGAATCCGTCCGCCGTTTGATCCATGGAAGCTTCGTCTCCGAGATCCCGCTGGGGATCGGGGTGATCGTTTTTTCAGGCGCCGTGACCTTGCTGCTTGCGTGGCGTCTCAAAGTACTCTCTCGAAAGAACCGTTCGCTGATCCTCGGAACGGAAAAAGTCCACTATGCGATGGATTTCGTTTCCTATGTTGGCGTGATCGCGGCTCTCGTCCTCGTCGGAAGGACTGGCAAGGTTTATTGGGACCTGATTGCGTCGATCCTGGTCGCGGTCTATATCTTTAAAGAAGCGATCCGCATTCTAAAGCGGGCGGTGTCGGAACTCCTGGATCGAGGGCTTTCGAATACCGAACTTAAAACGATGAAAATGCTGATCCTCAGGCATCATCCCTCGATCGTCGGGGTGCATAATCTCCGCAGCCGGGTGGTTGGCAATGAAGTGTTCCTGGATTTTCATATTGAGATCCGGGGCGAGGACGATTTTAAAAAAGCACATCACATGACGGAGTCTCTGATCGATAAGATCAAGGCCCAACATCCGACCGCGGATGTGACCGTTCATTTTGACCCGGAAGGGGAATAGGAGTACCTCATGAGGATCCTGATCGTTGAAGATGAAGCGAAGATGGCGAGTTTTTTGGAGCGCGGATTGAAAGAGGAGCATTACACGGTCGATATTGCCAGCGACGGGGAAAAAGGCTGGGAGTACGCCATGACTCATGAGTACGATCTGCTGATCGTGGATTGGATGCTCCCCAAGATGAGCGGCGTGGAGCTCTGCGGTAAATTCCGCAAAGAAGGGAAGACTGTTCCCGTGCTGATCCTTACGGCAAAGGATTCGGTGGAGGATAAGATCAAAGGGCTGGACCAGGGCGCAGATGATTATTTGACCAAGCCGTTCAGTTTTGAGGAATTGCTCGCGCGTATCCGGGCACTGCTCCGCCGTCCGGCGCATCTGACGGACAAGACGGTTCTCGAATGCGCGAATCTGAAGCTGGATCTGATCAAGCGCCAGACGTGGGTCGACGCGCAAGAGATCTCCCTTTCCCAGAAAGAATTCGCATTGCTCGAGTTTCTCATGCGCCACGCCGGAGAAGTTGTTTCGCGAACCGCGATCGCGGAGCACGTCTGGGACCTTCATTTCGATCCTATGAGCAACACGATCGATGTCTACATCAATTTTCTCCGGAAAAAGATCGGCGAGACTCCTTCCAAAAGTAAAATCGAGACCATTCGCGGGACCGGATATCGCCTCGCCTGTCCATGATCCAATTTCATTCCTTCAAGTTTCGTCTGACGGTCGGGTACGCGTTCATGATGACCGTATTTTTGGCCGGTTTTGCGTTCCTGATGTACGCGGAGCTTTCAAGGACACTTTACAAAGATGTCGAACGGAGCATGTACGGGGAAGCGCAAAGTATCGAAGACGGAATAGGGGCCTCTTTTCGGGAGCGAAAGGATCCAACATTCTCCGCGCCTCCCAAGATCGAACGAGGAACGCTCGCTTTTCCTGCGGAATTCCAGGCAGAAGTAACGCAAGCGGTCCGTGATTGGGAGAAAAAACAGCGCCGGGTCACGCGCAGTCTTTTTCTGGTTCGCATTCTCGGTCTTGACCGCTCTATGATCGGATCCAATCTCGGCGGCTGGGAACGGGACATTCTTTTCCCCGATTATGAACGCGATTCGATCCTGATGGAAAAAGGGGCTTCTTTCCAGACGATCCATTTCCAGAAGAATCCGATCCGGCTTTACTACCATGTGGCGCGGTTCCAGGGCCGGCCGTTTTTTATTATTCAGATCGCCAAACCGCTTTCCGAGATTGAAAAGACACTGACTCGCTTGGGCCTTATCATCGCCGTGATCATCCCGCTCGGCGTCGCGCTGGCATGCCTGGCTGGATGGTTCCTGGCGAAGCGCTTCTTAAGTCCCGTGGACCAAATGATCCAGCAAGCCCGGAAGATCACGGCCGCCTATTTAAGAAGCCGGCTTCCCCGGACCCATACTCAGGATGAACTGGACCGGTTGGCGGAGACGCTTAATGAGATGATCGATAGGCTTGAGGCTTCCACGCGCGCGGTACAAGAATTCAGTTCGAATGTTTCCCATGAATTTAAGACGCCTCTGACGATCATCCGGGGAGAGATCGATCTCGCGTTACGCCGGGCCCGGTCGCAGGAAGATCTTCAGCGAACCCTTGAGGTGATCAGTGAAGAAGTGGATGGGCTCATTCGTCTGGTGGACGATCTGATGTTCCTCGTTCGAAATGATGCCAAACAGCTGAGTCTCCAGAAGAAGAAGCTCATGTTAACGCCAACCGTGGAACAGGTTCTGCGGCTTTATCAAGAACGCGCGCATCAGGCGGGGATTGAGTTGGTGCTGGAATCTCACGCGGAAGCAGAGGTTTTCGGAGATGAAATCTATTTGAAACGTCTTTTTGCCAATCTTCTGGATAATGCCATTAAGTTTACGAAGTCCAACGGTAAGGTCATCGTTCGAGTTGAAGTGCCTGGGCGGGACAAAGTGGTGGTGAAGGTTGAAGACACGGGGATCGGGATCGATCCCGTCACTCTGGGAAATCTCGGGACCCGGTTTTGCAGGGCGGATCAGGCCCGGTCCAAGGACGGCGCGGGTTTGGGGGTCAGCATTGTCAGGGCCATCTGTGATGCTCATCAGGGAAGTCTTCGGTTTGAAAGCGCCCTGGGGAAGGGGACCCGAGTCTTCGTCGAATTGCCTCTGAAGCTGCTTTAGAGCGCCTTCCTTCCATGAAGTTCTTCAAAAATCCTATATGCGAAAATGGTTTAAAATCATTTAATTGTTCTTTAATGTTTCTTTAATGGTACTCCTGCTAGCATGACCCTAGGAAAAAAAAAAGACAAAATAAATTTTATAAATAATCCAATATGAGATTTAGAAAAGAGCTTTAAAATGGAAATCAGCGGGCAGTTGATAAAACCATGTGTTGATAAGATGAAAACCGAATGGCAGGATCTTTATCGCGAGATCTGCGGTCACGCAAGCGATGAAGCGAGTGCCATGAGGCCTTCCGTGGAGCAGCGGATGCGACGGCTTGAAAAGTTCCGCGTGTCCGCAAGCTATGATGAGCGGGACAGAACGGGACCGAAGGAATTTCCAAACTTGCGGGAAGCTCTTCGGTTCCTTAAACTTGATCTGAGAACGACGCGACGAAAATGGCGTCGTCATCTGGTCTCGAAAATCAGGACTCAAAAACGAAAGGAGAAAGCGAACCATGGCGTATCCCTTGTTGCGCGAGGAAAATATTGTCGCGGGGCTTGATGCAATAAACCGGGAAGATGCGCTTGCGAAGATTGTTGACGCGCTGCCGGCGTGGAGTTTGCGGGGAATCGAAAAACAAAAGATCCTGGATCTTCTCTTGTTGCGCGAGCAGGTGGGTACCACGGCGATCGGCCGGGGAATGGCTCTTCCTCATTGTTTTTCTTCCGAAATACCCGAACCGATCGTAGCTTTCGGGGTCAGTCCCAAAGGCATTTCGTATCCTTCCCTGGACGCCCGACCGGTCCATTTCATTTTTGTACTGATCCTGCCGCAGAACGAGGCGGCAGAACGGCAGAAGCGACAGATCCTTCAGAATATCAAAGGGTCTCTGGGTGATCGCCACATGCAGGAGTGCCTCAAAGCGGCTCAAACTGCTTCAGAGATCTACCAGCTGATTATTCCGGAAGCGCAGCGTGCTCCGGCGCTTGAAGTTTGACTACTCGATCATTGACTTTTTAAAATAGCAAACGCCCTGGCATAAGAACGGTTGAACGGCGAGGGGCTGACAACCGGACTGGTCAGGGCGTTTTTTTTACAAGTTTTCAGCGTGAATCTGCGTCACTGGTTCCAATACCCCATCAATTTTAGCGAAGTTGAAATTGGGGCAATCCCGACTACCATTAGTGAAGAGAAAATTAAAGTCGGGATAGAATCAAAAGGAGAACGGTATTAGAAATCAAGTTTCAGACAAGAATAACGGCGCAAAGAGATTTTATAAAAAACAAACCAGGCCATGTTTGAAACGGCGATTTTCTTCCTTGCTTTCTCATTTTAAAATTGTAAGATAACACAGTCCAATTTTATAAGGATTTGACACGAAGAAATCATCGGATTCCATAGGGCGGCAGGGTCTTCAGGGGCGGACATTCGTTTTAATTTCTTTATCTTAAAGATTCTCCTGAAGCGCCATCGCCTTTTTCGTTTGGAATTCTATTTTCTCAGCGATTGGAATTTCAAGTATGCCTTTTTTGATTCGCGAAGCCATTCAGACGCGTTTGCAAAAACGCGTCGAGGATATCGAGAATGGCTACCGCCAAAATATCGGGATCATCGGATCCTCCGGTGTCGGTAAGACCCAGCTTCTTTGCGAATTTTTCCAATCGATCTCCCGCAACGCCAAACTTCTCCCCGTTTATGTAAAAGCCGAAACCATCGATGGACGGCAGCTCATGCATCAGTGGATGGGGGCTGTGCTGAGCGCGATCCTCCTTGACCGGACCTTGAATATCCCCAAGACTTTGAATGGGCTTTTGCGTGAAGCCGAATCGATCATTCCCAAGACCGTTATGGCTGTGAAACATCTGCAAAGACTGCTTCGGCAAGACAAGAACGCGTTGGCGGTCAAAGAGCTCTGGATGCTGAGTGGGACCTTGGCCCGAGAAATGGGGAAGAAGGTCGTTCTGATGATCGATGAATTCCAGGCCCTTGAGAAGCTCCCCGCGTCCGATCCGTTTCTTTTGCTTGGGAAGCAGATGATGATCGATAAGGATGTGCTCTATGTGGTGACGAGTTCCTCGGTGGATCGCGCGCGTGAGATCTTCCGGGAAAAACTTTCGCTTCTTTTCGGAAATTTTGAAGTGCTCGAGCTTGCGCCTTTTGGGTTCATGGAGATGGAACAATATCTCGCGACGCGCATGCCCGCGCATCGCTGGACCTCCGAGCTAAAAAAATTCATTTTTCACATGACCGATGGCGAGCCGCTTTATCTGGACCTTCTGATCCATCGTCTCGAACAGATCGAGGTACGTGAATTTCCCCAGAGCGTGAGCGCGACCGCGCTGTTGGATGCTTTTTGCCAGGAACTTTTTGATGGAAAAGGATGCATTGCGCTGCTGTTTGAAAAACGTCTCGTACAGTGCTCGCATTTGGCAAAGTATCGCGGTCCTTATGTTCGGGCCATGCTTGCTTTAAGCCATGGACGGCACAAAGTGATCCCCATCGCGGCATTCATTGAAGAGACTGTGGCCGAGACCCAGAAAGTTCTGAAGCGGCTTGTGGAGGACGGGTTGGTGGCTAAAAGCAGATCGCTCTATCATATCCAGGATTTTCTTTTCCGTTTCTGGTTGCGGGAAGTGTTTCAGAAACGGCATGGGGCATTCTTGCCTGAAGAGCGCATGCTCCGAAAACATTTATTTGATGAGCTGAATCGGGTTCTGAATCTTTGCGAGAGGATGACCGACGAGGATCTTGGATTTCGCGTTGAGGCGCTTCTCAAGGAATTTCGCAATGAAGGCGTCGAGATCGATCAGAAAAAAATCTCCTGTCCGCAATTCTCGGAAGTAGTTCTCTTGAGGCATCTGCCCCATTCGATCTTCTCTCTCATCGGGCGGGGAGCCAGAGGGCGTTGGCTTTTTTACCTGAGTTCGGAATGGATCGGCGAGTCTGAGATCGAGAAAGTGGTGGCCGATACTAAACATCTCAACAAGATCCGGCACAAGGTCCTGATCACGCTCGGCGGGATCGATCAAAACGCGAGGCTGATCGCCCAGGAGGCGAAGTTGCAGCTTTGGGATCTTCGCCAATTGAATGCCCTTTTGGATCTTTATGACCAGCCGAAGATCATTTTGTCGTCCGAGCAAGGAATCCATGAACCTCAAGAGATCCATGAACCGAATGTGGGCTCCGTGGCGCAAGACCTATCTGCGCTCGAGCTCCAGTAAACGCTCCGGCTGTCTTTTTTGCCGTCTTCTCGGGGACAAAAAAGACAAACGCAATCTTATTCTCTTCAGAACTTCTCATTATGCGGTGATCCTCAACCGCTACCCGTACAATAACGGTCATCTCATGATCGTTTCCAAACGCCATATCGCTTGTTTGTCGCAGCTGAACGATCCGGAAAAGGCGGAATTTTTTGAAGTGCTTGAGAAAACACGCGTCGTGCTCCTCAAGGCCATGAAACCCCAAGGATTTAATGTGGGGATGAACATTTCGGATATTGCCGGAGCCGGGATCGCGGATCATTTGCATTGGCATATTGTGCCGCGGTGGAAGGGGGATGTGAACTTTATGCCGGTCCTAACGGGGACAAAAGTGATCTCCGAATCACTGGAATCCGCCTATGAAGTATTGAGTTCCGCGCTGGCCCAAACGACCGGGCGCATTCTCCGGAAAAATGCCCCCCAAAAATGACTTCCATGAAAAATAGCGCCGAAAAAAAAGCGGTCAAAGTTCCGAAACGCATTCTGACACCGCTTGAGAGATTCCTTCTGCCGAATCCTCAGTGGCAGGAGGGCTACGAGTCTTTTTCAGAGATCTTCGGCAAGCCGGTAGGGTGGTTCGTACTCTGCGAGGAGGGAGGGAAACAGCGCGCGGTCCGGTTGAACCGGAAACAGAACTGTCCGTTTTTTGCTAAGTCGGGGGAACATCTGCGGGAGTGTGAAGCGTTCATTTCGAAGTTCACGAACCAGCTGGCTCAGAACGCGGCGACGGCGGAACAACTGCCTCTTTTTTACCGTTGCGCGTTCGCGAGGAACTGCATTGTTTTCCCGCTTCGCTATCTCGGATCGCTAAAAGGTTTTTTGATCTTTTGCTGCGTGAAACGTCCCGAGAGGGAGCTTCGCCCGCTGATGATGCCGTTCTGTTATTTTCTCTCGAGCCAGGTGGAATTGGCTTTTAAGAACTTCGAGCTCAGCAATTTCTATGAAACGGTTCACCCCCGCGCGTTGGCGCTTTCGACCATGCATTCCGTGCACCGGGTTATCAATTCGTCTTTACGTCTCAAGGAATTACTTCCCCGGATCGGGCGCTTAAGCGCCCAGATCCTGAAAGCCCGTGGGTGTTCGATCATGCTGACGGATCCCGAGAGACAATATCTCATTCCATTCTTTTCGGTCGGGACGCATCCAAAATTCATTCATAAACAGCGCCTTCGATTCGGGCGCGGGCTGGAAGGCCATATCGCGGAAACCGGAGAGTTCTGTTTACGAAACCATCATATCGCCGTGCCGTTCATTGAAGATGATGTAGTGGGCGTGATGACGCTTTGGGGAAAAGCCGACCGCCAGTCATTTAACCGGACGGACCTTGAGATCTTAAAATCCCTTTCCGAACAGGCGGTTATGGCGATCAAAAACGCTCAGCTTTTTGAGCGCACCGAGGAGCTGACGCTGGGAAGCATCAAGACCATTAACGAGCTTATGAAAAGGCATTTTGGCGAAAAACAAAGCAGTCTGGATATGATCTGGGGGCTCGTGACCGCGATCGGAAAACAGCTGGAGCTTCCAAGCTCTGAGCTTGTGCATCTCGAACGGGCGATCCTTCTTCTGGATACGGGGCAGCTGGCATTTCCTGAAAAGACTTGGCAAAAAAAGGAGAAACTGACGCAGAAGGAATTGGAGGCGATCCGCAGTATTCCGATCCGTGGGGCGGATCTGCTCCGTTCGATCAGTTCGCTCAAGCCTGTGCTTCCGATCGTCATGCACCGGCACGAACGCTACGATGGGAAGGGTTATCCTCAGGGTCTGAAAGGTGAGGAGATCCCCATGGGAGCGCGCATCGTCGCCGTGGCCGATTCTTTTATGGCCATGGTTTCACAACGCCACTATCGCCAGCAATTGACCCTCAAGGGCGCGCTGGAGGAGATCCTGAAACACAAGGGAACGCAGTTCGACCCGCTCGTGGTGGACGCGTTTTTGAGAGCTATGAAAGATAAAGATATTCTTGAAAGAGTAGAGAGTTGCATCAAAAGAGATAGGAATGTTGCCAAGGCATTACCGGAGGTATGACCGTGTCTAAAATGAAGATCGAGATCCGAAAACCTCATTATCTGGCCGCCAAGGAACCCGCGACAGTCAATCCGCCGGAAGAAGTCAGCGAGAACAAGACGCCGTTTTTTTTCCGTCTGCTGCTGGCCGCGACCTATATCCTTTCAGGCATGGCGATCTGGTATGTGTTCCAGAAGTTCAGCGCGAATTCCTGAAACAAGATCCGCCAAGAGAAAGTGATTCTTCGTGGGGTGCGCAAAATATCTTTTCTTTTTAGGGATGGCCGTGTCTGCGATGGCCGGATGTGCGACGGCGGAAGACCCCGGGGCCAACTCCTTGGCCCGACAGCAACGCGCCACCCTTGAAAGCCTACAAAATGAGATCCAACGTTTGAATCAGGAACTGGATGGAACGGTCAGCCATCGGGAAGGACTTCAGACGGCGGCACCAAAACTTGAAAAAATATTCTCGGGTCCCATCGCACAGGGAGATATTCGGGTTGACAGGGATCCACGGGGTCTTGTGATCACCGTTCGGGGTCGCGCCCTTTTTGATCCGGATGAAACACAGCTGACGCCTGCCGGCGAGGAGATCCTTGGAAAGATCGCCTCCGTGCTTTCTCGGGATCTTTCCGGCTACAGAGTTCTTATAGAAGGCCATACGGACAATCAACCCGTTGAAGATGCGGAGGGGACCACAAATTGGGAATATTCCATCGGCCGTGCTGTCACAATTCTTCATTACTTTGTGGAAAATCAAGATCTGGCTCCCGAAAGATTTGGAGTTGCGGGTTACGCGGAATATCATCCCGTCGATTCCAATGCCACTGAAGAGGGCCGTGACCGTAATCGCCGCGTTGAGATCGTGATCGCGCCGCAGAAGGTTTCCGATGCGCCGGGCCGGTAAGCGTTTATCGTTCGGAAAAATTCTTAAGCGAACCGCTGGGGTGTTGGCGGTTTTTTTAATTTTAAGCGCGATGTCGCTGGGCCTCAACGTTTGGGTCTATCATGAGCTTCAGGCGCGGCTCAAGATCCGGATGGGGGGAGCCTATGTTCCCGCGATCTTTGTCCCATCGTTTGAGGTGAAGCACGGGACTTTCACTTGGGAAGACCGGGTGCGGCTTGTGGACGGGAATTTCAAAGTGACCTTTGATCCTTTGACCCTTGTGTCCCGGGGAGGGATCCGCATCATTTTGACAAGCACGGCGAGCAAGATAAAATTTCTTGGAAGTTGGGCGCTTCAGGAGGGGATCGAAGATGCAACGGTCGATACCCTGCTCGCTGATATTGTGCTGGGCCGCCGCGGCCTCGCCGGAATCAATGAGGTGGATGTTCGCTCGCAAAGTTTTCAGTTTTCTTTAAAGAACGCCGATAAAAGAATAGCTCAGAAACCTTAGAGGTTTTCACGGAGTCATGCGCAAACATCTGGATGGTCTGTTTAAGGGTATTGCGATCCTTGAGAAATATCACTGGGACTCCAAACGCATCTTCAACAAAGTTACTTCGGATTCCCGCGCTGTTGAATCCGGCGATATCTTTGTCGCGTGCCCCGGTACTCGGATGAACGGGCATGATTTCCTGGGTCAGGCTATTTACGCGAAGGCCTCAGTCGTTGTATTTGAAAAGGAACTTGAGGTTACGATCCCGCCGCACGTGACGGGCGTCCGTGTTCGCGATTCGAGGGACGCGCTTTCTATTCTCCTCAATCGTTTCTATGATTGTCCCGATCAGAAAATGAAATTGATCGGCGTGACGGGGACAAACGGGAAGACCACCACGACCTACCTTCTGCACCGGCTTTTGCGCGAAAAATTTCCGACCGCTTATCTTGGCACGCTTTGGTATGAACTCCCTTCCGGCAAGGCGACCTCGATTAATACGACGCCGGGTCCGGAAGTCCTGATCCCGATGTTCCACCAGATGCAGCAGGAGGGAGTGCGGCACTGCGTGATGGAAGTTTCTTCGCATGCGATCAGCCAGAAACGCATTTACGGGCTACAGTTCGAGCTCGGGATTTTTACGCAGTTGACGCAGGACCATCTGGATTTTCATCACAGCATGGAAGAATACTTTCAAACCAAGCGTAATTTTTTTACCGGCCCGTTCGCGCCTCGTAAGATACTTTTCAACAAGGATTGTCCTTATGGAAGAAGGTTGATCGAAGAACTGCCTCAGGCCAAGACCTTTAGCGTGCAGGGGAAGGCCGACTATTATGCCAAGGATCTTCAGATGAGTTTCCGGGGAAGCCGTTTTGTCTTATGCTATCGCGGTCGGGAACTTCCGTTCCAGATTCGTTTGCCGATGCGTTATAACGTCTCCAATGCCCTGGCCCTTTTGAGCGCGATCGATATGTTGGGACAGGACCTTCATGATTTCCGCGGCGCGCTGGAAGAAATTCCGTCGATCCCCGGACGCATGGAACGCATCGGGACAGGAACGGATTACACCGTATTTGTGGATTACGCCCACACCCCGGACGCTTTTGAGCAAGTGCTTCACGATGCCAAACAAATGGATCCCAAACGCATTATCACGGTATTCGGTTGCGGCGGCGATCGCGACCGGGGAAAGCGGCCGCTGATGGTCCGTGCCGCGTGCCGGCACTCCGATTCGGTCATCATGACTTCGGACAATCCGCGCTCTGAAGATCCCGAGGATATTTTTCGTGATATGCGGGCCGGGCTTCCGGACCCGTTGCCGGCCCCCGGGAGTGTTTATGAAATTCAGGACCGACAGGAAGCTATTGAAAAAGCGATCTCGCTCGCGAAGTCGGGCGATGTGGTGTTCGTCCTCGGAAAAGGGCATGAAAATTATCAAATCCTTGGCGATGGCAAGATTCCTTTCAGCGATCGCGAGGTCGTTGAAGTTGCGTTAAAAAGACGAAGCCGTGTTTTCTTATCTTGAAGCGAGCCGTCTGCTCCGCGTTTCTCCCGAGTTTCAGAATCTTTCGCTCAAGATCCGAAGTCTCTCCCTCGATACCCGCACGCTCATCCCGGGCGATCTTTTTGTCGCCTTCCGAGGAAAGCACAGCGACGGACACGCTTTTCTCGCTTCCGCCTTTGAAAAAGGCGGGTCCGGAGCTTTGATTGAGGGTCGGCAGAAGAATGCCGTACTCACGGGTCTTCGCGATGCAAAAATAAAGATTAAAAATCTGATCCCTGTCGCGGATCCCCAGAAGGCCATGACGGAACTTGCCGCGGAGTACCGCAAGACCCTTCCGGTCAAGGTGATCGGGGTCACGGGAAGCGTGGGGAAGACCACGACCAAAGATTTTCTCTTCTTTTTGCTGCGGCAGAAATATTCCGTGCTTGCAACTGCCGGAAATCTGAATAATCATCTGGGGGTTCCCATCATGCTTTCAAGATTGGACCCCACGCACCAGTATTGCGTGATGGAAATGGGCGCGAGCCATCAGGGAGAGATCCGGCATCTTGTGGAGCTCGCGAGGCCTTGCGGCGGGGTTCTTACGCCCGTTGGCCCCGCGCATCTGGAAGGTTTCGGGTCCCTTGAGAATGTTTATAGCGCCAAGCTGGAGCTCGCGGATTTTCTCCAAAAAAGTGATCCGTTGGTGGTGCCGGCGAGTGATGCGCTTCTTCTGGAAAAGATCAAGTCAAGAGGCCGAAAGGTCGTGACAGTCGGATATTCCGAGGGGGTTGATTACCGGATCACCGATGTCAAGGCGGCGGATGGGGAAGTCTCATTTTCGATCAACGGTCACCGGCCTTTCTCTTTTCCGGGGCAAGCACCCTTTCTGGCTTTGAACGCCGGACTTGCAATCGCGATGGCGAGAAGTCAAGGGGTGGCGTGGGAAGAAATACCGCGGAAGTGGGAGGATGTGGACTTTGCATCCGGAAGATTTCGTGAGATACTGTTACCCAACGGCATCCGCGTAGTAGATGACAGTTACAATGCGAATCCCGTTTCCTTCGAGAATGCCCTGGACGCGTTCCGGCTCCTTCCCGGGGCCGGAAAAAAAGTCTTAGTTTTTGCCGATATGCTTGAGTTGGGAGCCAAAGAAGAGCGATTTCATCGCGAACTTGGCGAGAAGATCGCGGGATCCGGCGTGGATATGGCTTTTGCTTATGGGAAACGGACCCGGCTGAGTATTGATGCCGCGGTGGGTACGGAAGCCCGGCATTTTGAAGACGCCGCCGCGCTATTGGCCGCGCTCAAAGGCATTTTGCGGCCGGGCGATGCGGTACTTTTCAAAGGATCGCGCAGTATGCATGTGGAAAAAGTGTTGGAAGGCATTCGCGATATTTCGTTTTCATCACCCCTATAATTTTCGAGTCCTAAACCAGATCATGTTTTATTTCTTGCACCACCTCTCGGATCATTCGATCGTCTTCAATCTTTTCCGCTACATTACATTCCGTTCGGCCGGCGCGAGCATTACGGCATTCCTCCTTTCACTGTGGCTGGGGCCGCGGTGCATTGCGCGGCTTAAACAGCTGCGCGCGGTGACGAACCAGGAACGGGCTTATGCCGAAACGATCCACGAGCATTTTAAATATAAAAAGGACGTACCCATGATGGGTGGGATCCTGGTGGTGGCAAGCGTGGTCGCCGCGACGTTTTTGTGGGGCAATCTTTCGAACCGTTTTGTTTGGATGATGATCATCGTGATGCTCTGGTTCGGATTTGTGGGATTCCTGGATGACTGGTTCAAATTGCATTCGAAGAGTTCGGACGGCCTGAGCTCTCTGACAAAGCTTTTGGGGCAGATTCTGATGGGCCTCGCGATCGGCATTTATCTTTACAGGGACCCGGGTTTCGATAAATGGCTTTATGTTCCGTTGCTCAAAAAAGGCGTCATTGACCTTGGGGTCCTTTTTATCCCGTTCGTTATTCTGGTGCTTACGGGAACTTCAAACGCCCTGAACCTGACGGACGGACTGGATGGACTCGCGATCGGATGTACGATGTTCACGACCACCGCTTTCGCCCTGATCACCTATGTGACGGGACACCATGATTTTGCCGCCTACCTTGCCATCCCGTATGTTCCGGAGGCCGGCGAGGTGACTGTCTTTTGTGCGGCGCTGGCCGGCGCGAGCGCCGGATTTCTTTGGTTTAATTCCTATCCGGCGGAGGTTTTCATGGGGGATACCGGATCTCTTTCGCTTGGCGGGGCTCTTGGCGCGATCGCGGTGCTTACGAAAAAAGAAATGGTGCTCATGGTCGTCGGCGGAATTTTTGTCTGGGAAGCGCTTTCCGTGATCCTCCAAGTGATGAGTTTTAAGCTCCGCAAAAAAAGGATCTTTTTAATGTCCCCGTTCCATCATCATCTCCAGCGTAAAGGTTGGCCGGAATCCAAGATCACCATCCGTCTTTGGATCATCGCTTTTATCCTGGCCATTGTAGGCCTCAGCACGCTGAAGGTGCGTTGATATGAGGCCGGCTCCGGGGACTCGAGTCGCGGTGTTGGGATTACGAAACACCGGGACTCTGAGCGCGATCTATCTTCACGAAAGAGGTTATGAAGTTTTTGCTTCCGATCTTTCGGATTTTGACGATATCCGTCAAAATGTTGACAGGCTTGCGCGGCGCGGGATCCAGGCAGAATGCGGTAAGCATTCCTTTGAAAAAATCCTCGCGGCCGATTGGATTTTGATCTCGCCGGGAATTCCTCCGGGGTCGAAAATCTATCAGGCGATTTTTGCCGCGAAGAAACCGGTCTTTAGCGAGATTGAAGCCGCCAGCTGGTTCTCTCCGGCGAAGACCGTGGTGGCGGTGACGGGTTCGTGCGGGAAAACGACGATGGCGACTTTGATCGCGCGGATCATCGAGGCGAGCGGCCGCACGGCCGTGCTTTGCGGCAATATCGGAAATCCCTGGATCGGAGAATTTTCCGGGATTACGCCGGAAACCGTTGTGGTGCTGGAGGTCAGTTCTTTTCAACTGATGCATTGCGCGAGTTTCGCGCCTGCGATCGGATTGCTTTTGAATATTCACCCGAACCATATGGATTGGCATGCCGACATGAAGGAATACGTTGGGGCCAAGCTGAATCTTTTTCGCGCGATGAAAGAAACGGACGTGATGATCTGTCAGAAAAAGGAAGAGTCCGCGCTTTTTCCGGATTTCAAAACGCCGGCCCGCCGCGTTTATTTCAATCAATATCCGGCGTCCAATCCCAACGAGGCCGCGCTTTTTTGTGCCGCCGAAGCTCTGGGGTGTCCCGTTTCTTTTGTCGGAAAGGTGCTCGCGGATTTCCGAGGGCTTGAGCACCGGCTTGAAAAATTCGCGGAACAGGACGGCGTTTCTTTTATCAACGACTCCAAAGCGACCACCCCCGCTTCGCTGGCCTGGGCACTTAATAAATTTTGCGACAAAAGCGTAGTCCTCATCTGCGGCGGTAAATACAAGACCGGCGTCGAGGACTTCAGAGGCCTAAGAGATGTTATGTCCCGGAAGGTGCGATGCGCCGTTCTGCTTGGCGTCGCGCGGCCGATCCTAAAAGAATCCTGGCAGGGGGTCGTGGAAATGGCGGAAGCGGAGAGTTTGGAGGCGGCCTGTCGTTTGAGTCTTGAGAAGGCACAAACGGGGAATACGGTGCTGCTTTCGCCGGCCTGCGCCAGTTTTGATATGTTCAAGAACTATCAGGAACGCGGAAGGATGTTCAAGGGAATGATCCTGAAAATGCTGAAGTCATCGGTCTTGCGGAAATAAATATGTCGAAAGAAGCGCGGCTGCTATTCGTGGTCACTTATCTGCTGGTCGGTATCGGGATCGTCATGATCTACAGCGCCAGCGGGGTCATGGCTCATGACTGGCACGGAAATGAAGCCTTCTTCCTGATCCGTCAAGTTTTTTATGTGCTGTTGGGTACGATCGGGTTTTTCATCGCGGCAACGCTTCCGATCAATTTTTACAAGCAAAACGCTCGAGCCTTCATGCTGCTTTCGATCATGCTCCTCATGTTGGTTTTCCTTCCCGTGATCGGCCATTCCGCGGGCGGCGCGCGCCGGTGGCTTCATCTCGGGGGATTTCAATTTCAGCCCGTGGAGTTCGCCAAGTTGGCCTGTTGCATCTATTTGGCAGATTATCTCGGGCGGAAGATCGCCTGGGTGCGGAAGGGGGACGCCCGTGTTTTTATTCCGCCGCTTATTTTAATCGGGATGGTGTGTATCCTGACGCTTCTGGAGCCTGACTTGGGCTCCATGGCATTTATCGTGATGATGACATCGATTCTTTTTTTCGTTTCGGGGCTTCAACTTCGCTATGTTTTTGGAACGCTGGCGATCCTGTTGCCGGCCTTTTACTTCCTGATCATTCACGTGCCCTATCGTCTTAGCCGTCTCGAGGCGTATCTGAATCCTTGGGAGGACCCGCTGGGGTCCGGGTTCCAGATCATTCAATCTTTCCTCGCGTTCGCGTCCGGCGGCATTCATGGGGTAGGGCTCGGACAGAGCACCCAAAAGCTTTTCTATCTGCCGTCCAGTCACAATGATTTTATTCTTGCGGTGATCGGCGAGGAACTAGGGCTGATCGGCGTGATGCTCGTGGTGGTACTCTACGCGCTGTTTTTTCTCTGTTGCATTCGCATGGCGCGCAGGACGAATCAGGCATTCGAAAAACTTTTGATCACGGCGATCACGATGCTGATTGTCTTGCAGACCGTGTTTCATATGATGGTCGCGACAGGACTGGTCCCGACCAAGGGGCTGCCGCTTCCTTTCATCAGCTATGGCGGCAGTTCCATTGTCGTGGATCTGATTGCGGTCGGGATCCTTATGGCGGTGGATCGCCGCAAACACCGCAGTTCCTGATATGAGTGCCTGCGGTTCACTCAAAATGCCTCACTCCAAGAATAGAACTCATCAGGGAGCGCGCCTCGTCGTTTATGCCGGCCCCACGGGCGGGCATGTCTTTCCGGCGCAGTCGTTTAGCGAAGGATTCCGCAGGCGTTTCCCGAATTCCAGAATCGATCTTGTGACATGCCGCCGGGCAAAACCGCTCGTGGATAAAATGCCGCAGGATATTTTTTATGCGGTCACTTACCTTCCGGAATTTGGTTTTCCCGGAGGTTTTTCCCTGAAAACGCTGAAGCCGTTCTTCCTTTTTCCGTTTCTCCTTCTTCAGGCGTTCTTTTTTTTGAGGCGGACCGCGCCGGACCTTTGTGTCGGTTTCGGAAGCTTTGTGTCGTATCCCGGGATGAGGATGGCCTGCCGGCTCAAGATCCCGACGCTTATGCATGAGCAGAACCGGATTCCCGGAAAAGCGACTCATTGGCTTGCGCCGCATGTCGACGCCGTGGCAGAAAGTTTTGAGGGAACGAGATTTACGCAAAAACCCAAAAAACTTCATACGGTGGGATTGCCGCTCAGGTCCTTCATTGTGGATGCGGCGGCACGAACGCGCGAGAAATCGACATCGCGGCCCTTCACTCTCCTTGTGGTCGGCGGATCGCAGGGCGCTCAGAGGTTGAACGGGATCGTGACGGACGCGATCGCGCTTTTATCGGATGAAGAAAGATCCAAAATGGCCGTTATTCATATTGCGGGAAAGCGGGATCACGGGTGGGTCCTTGACAAGTATCAGCGGTTGTCTTTGTCCTGTGAAGTGCACCCCTTTTATAGAGCCATGGATCGGCTCTTTCGGAAGGCAGACCTTGCGGTCACCCGGGCTGGAGCTGCTACGCTTTTTGAACTCGCGGCGTTCGGAGTGCCGGCGTTCGTGATCCCTTATCCGCACGCGGGAGGCCATCAGCGGTATAACGCGCAAAGTTTTGCCGAAAAGGGCGGGCTGATTTTCCATGACGAGGATCCTGCGGCGAAGGATTGGCTGGTCGAACAATTGAGGCGCGCGATCAACGATCCACGGTCGTTGGCCTCTCTTGCAAATGCGATGAAGAATCTGGCGCGGCCCAAGGCCGCGGACGCGCTTATTGATATTGCCCGAAAGATGATTGAAACCCATGAAGATCATACGCGATAACCTGATACGGGACAGCCGCGCGGCCTATTTGATCGGGATTGGCGGATCCGGGATGAGCGGTCTCGCCCGCATTTTAAAACACCTGGGGCTTGCGGTCTCGGGTTCCGATTGCAAGGAAACGGCAGTGACGCAAAGCCTCCACCGATCCGGTATTCCGGTCCATATCGGTCAAAAGGCCAGCGCGCTGGGGGATGCCGATCTCGTCATTTATTCCACCGCGATCCCCAAGGATCATTTGGAGCTCAAGGAAGCTCGGAGACTCGGTCTGAAGGTTCATCACCGCGCCGAAGTGTTGGCCTCGCTTCTCAACCACGCCGAGACTTCGATCGGAGTGCTGGGGACGCACGGCAAGACCACGACCGCGGCCATGGTTTCTCACGTGCTGTCGCGGATGGGCGCAAACCCGACCTGTTTTGTGGGAAGCGACATGCTGAATTACGATACCAACATCGTGGCGGGCGGCTGCGATTACTGGGTAAGCGAAGTGGATGAAAGCGACAGCTCGCATGAGTTCTATGCTCCGAACTATTCGATCCTTACGAATCTTGAGCCCGAGCATCTGGACCACTATGGCACTTGGGAAAACCTGACGGATTCGTTCCGCCGGTTTCTCGATCAGGTCCAGGATCCGGGGCTTGTCTCTTACTGGGGGGATGATCCCACGCTCAATAGGCTGGTGCGCGAGAGCGGCCGCCCCTTCGTGAATTTCGGATTTTCCGAAGAGTGCGCTTATTCAGCCCAAAACATTTCTCTTCACGCTTGGGGTTCCGAATTCGATCTTTATGAGACCGGTCTCTACAGCGCGCGCATGAAGCTTTCCGTACCCGGTCGCCACAATGTTGCCAATGCTCTCGCAACGCTTTCCGTTCTGCTGCATCTGGGATTCGATCTGGATCGGGTCCGTGAAGAGCTCGCGACATTCAGGGGAACGCGCCGGCGCATGGAACTCAAGGGCCAAACCCCGCAATTTCTGGTGCTTGATGATTACGCGCATCACCCGACCGAGGTAAAAGCGGTGCTGCGCGCGCTTCACGAGGCGGGGAAGTATGTTCGCGTTATTTTTCAGCCCCACCGGTACAGCCGCACCCAGAATCTTTACCGGGAATTCGCGCACGCATTCGATGATGCCCAGGAAGTCGTGCTTACGGATATCTATAGCGCGGGCGAGTCGAATCCTGACGGAGTCGATGTGGATCTGGTTTACCAGGAGGTTCGGAAGACCGGCCACCCCCATGTGTCCGTGGTGAGGAAAGACAAGATTCTGCCTTATCTTTCGGAACATCCGCTCAAAGACGGCGTGATGATCTTCATGGGGGCGGGCGATATCGGAGAGATTGCGAGCGCATTTGTCGATCAGCTTAACCCCTGTGCTTCCGCGTAGCTTCTTCTGAAAATACATAAACTTTTAAAAAACATGGGCGGAGCCCTTTGCGCGGCGCCGGTTATTTGACGGGGTTAAAGAACGGTTTTATGAAGTCTCCATTGCTTTCAGATCCAAGGTTCGCGTCGCTTGAAAAAATGAAAGTCGGCGTCGTGTGCGGCGGTTTTTCGGCCGAGCGCCGCATCTCGCTTCGTTCCGGGCGTGCCGTAATCCGAGCGCTTAAAAATGTCGGCGTTCGCGCATTTCCGATCGATCCGGAAAATCGCCGGACTTTTATGAAAAAGATCCGCAAGGCGGACATTCTTTTTTTAGCCCTTCACGGGAAGGGCGGGGAGGATGGGACGCTGCAGAAAATGCTGGAGCGCAGGCGCGTTCCGTTCACGGGGTCGCCCTTCGCGGCGTGTGAAAAAAGTTTTAATAAAAAGATCAGCAAACGGCATTTTTTGAGATTAGGCGTCCCGACGCCGGACTACGCAGTGCTTGATAAAAGAAACTGGCGCCGGAAGGCGGCGGCGTTTCCGGTTCCGTATTTTGTCAAGCCGCTGGACGGGGGTTCCAGTCAGGGCGTGTTCCTGGTCGAGGATTTTCGAGGATCCGTCGAAAAATTAAGACGGTCCATAACGAGGTTCGGAAGGCTATTGATCGAAAAGAGGATCGTCGGCCGCGAGTTGACGGCCGGGCTCCTCGGGGATCTGAAGCTTCCGATCGTGGAAATAAAGCCCTCGCGGATTTTTTATGATTATAAGGCTAAATATACGACGGGCATGACGGCGTATGAAGTGCCGGCCCGGATCCCGGCAAAAGTCGCCCGAAAGATCCAGTCGTTTGCTTACCGGGTTTACCGGGATCTGGGACTCAAAGGTTTTTCGCGGGTGGATGTGATGCTGGATCAAAAGAACCGGCCCTATGTACTGGAAGTGAACAGTATTCCGGGGCTTACCGAATTCAGTCTGCTGCCGAAGGCGGCCCGGGCGGTCGGAATCAGTTTTGAAGAATTGTGCCTGCGCGTGTTGAAGGCCGCCTGCGAACCCAAAGGAAAGAATTAGTCCCGCATGACATTCGAATGGACGGGTATGAGCATTCTATGAGTAAGAAAAAAAATAAAAAAAGAAGGAAGGGCGGATTTTTGAGCGCGATCGGAACAATCTTCCGAGGGATCGGCTGGCTTTTATGGAAATTGTTGCCGGTCGCGATCATTCTCGGGGTACTTGCCTGCGCGGGTTTCGCCGTAAAGAAAGCTCTTTGCGAGGATCGTTGGCTCAAGGTTCAGGAGATTCGTATTGTCCCTCCCGATGTTCTTTCAGCGCAGAGCATCCGCACGCTTGAGGATAAAATCCTTGGTAAGAATATCCTTTTACTCGATCTTCACAAGATCGCGGGCGCGATCGAGCTCGGGCCCGGAGCACAAAGCGTGCGCGTCATCCGCGAAATGCCGTCGACGATTCGCATCGAAATCCGAAAGCGCCGGCCCGTCGCGAATGTCCAGCTGAAGCCCGGAGGGCTTTACGCGATCGTGGCGGAAGACGGATTCATCATTGAAAGCCGTCCGGTCAGCAATCCCGCCTGGATCCTGATAGAAGATTTCAGCGAACCGATCAAAGACCCCCGGAGTGGCGCTCGGCTCCAGAACAAAGGGTTTTTCGAGGCGTTGAAGTTCTTGAGCGTCTACCGGAAGCATGCATTAGCGCGCCGCGAGACCATCACCCGTATCATCCTGGACCCGTACGGGAATGTTACGATACGGCTCGGGGAAGGTCCTGATTTTCAGCTGGGACGCAAGGCGTCGGAACGGCTTCCGTTTTTAGCCAAAGCCCTCTATCTTTTTCAGACCGAGCCGCGCGAGAACATCGAATATATGGATCTTCAATACGACCGCGTGGCCGTTAAGAGGAAATCATGACCCTTCCCGAGGATCTGAAGAATCACTGCGTTGTCGTGTATGTCGGAACCCGTAAATTGATGGTGATGTTGGGGGACACGGGGAAGAACCATCCGCAGGTGCTTCGTTTTGAGGAGGTCTTAGCCCCCGAGGGTTTTGAAAAGGGACTGGTCTGCAATCTCCAGAACGCAAGCGCATCCCTCGAAAAATTAATGAATGCGCTTTTGCCGCCTGAGCTTTGGGAGCAGGTCCCGGTCTATGCGGTGCTTGGGAACAGCCGTTTCAAGATGTACCGGTTCTCCAGCTGCGAGTATTATTCTCCCGAGCGGCGCACGATCAGCTCGCATGAGATCCAGTCCGTGGTCCAGCAGACGCGCAATGTGGCCACGCTTCCGCTGACCGAATCGATCCTGCAGGCCATTCCGGAATCGTTTCTTGTGAATGATATGCCGGCCGTGCGGAATCCCGTGGGGCTCGAAGCCGAACGTTTGGGAGTGACGCTCCAGATCTACACCATGGAATTCCAGTCTTTCCGCAATATCGCCAAGGTGTTTGAGACGCTGGAGATGGAGGTCGAAGGCTTTTTTCCGAAAGTCTTGCCGCTTTCAGAGGCGGTGCTGGGCGATGCGGAAAAACAGGAGGGAAGCATGATCCTGGATATTGCCGATGATGCGACGCAGCTGGTGCTCTGGAAGAACGGTCTTTTGGCCGGAGTGCGGACGCTTCCGATAGGGGGATATTATCTGACCCAGTGCCTTGCCAAGGACTGGAATATCGAGGAGCGGGATGCCGAGAAGGTGAAAGAAAAATTCGCAACGCTGGACATCCAGGAACGGCAGAGCGAAGAGCTGGTGCCGCTTGTGATGCGCAACGAAAAAGTCCAGCAATCCATCCCGCGCAAGGAATTCCTTGAGAAATTCTTCAAGCACGCGCACGGCTGGATGACCCAGATCCTCGAATCCGCGGATAGCTTTACGCAGGACGAGAAGGTCCGTTACCCTCATATTCTCTTTACCGGAGGCGCCGTCATGACCGACGGTTTTCTCGAATGGGTTCAGAGAGAATTCTCACGCGACGGGAAGTTGGGAGCCGCGCGTCATGTGGAAGCGCCTCAGGAGCTCGTCCGCGATCCGTCCATGGCTCCCGCGCTCGGCATGTTTCGTTGGATCATGACCTACAAGCGCGCTCAGGAAGTCCTTTTCACCCCCCGCGGCCTCATCGCCAAGACCGCCGCCGCGGTCCGGAAATGGTTCACCAATTATTTTTGATGCGGGGGATCGGCGAAGCCGTGAATGCTTCCGCAAAGGTTCGCAGGCCCTTTTTAACTTTCCTTTTTTAGAGTGAACTCCTATAATCGGCCGTCGCATTCAACTTGGCTTTTTACATCATGACCATGACCGTCGAGACAGAACCGCACAGATTACCGCTGCACGAGGAGCATCTCCAGAAAGGCGCCCGGATGGGCAATTTCGGGGGATGGCTTGTTCCGCTTTTCTATTCCAGCATCATGAGAGAGCATGCCGCCGTCCGCACGAAGGCCGGTATTTTTGATATTTCTCATATGGGCGAATTGATCATTGAAGGCCCTGGGGCGTTGAGCTCTCTCGAGAAGAACTTGCCGCGTCGTATCGCGCCCCTTCAATTCAGTCAAGCCCTCTATGTGCCGCTTGTGAATGATCGAGGCGGGATGGTAGATGACCTCATCGTTTACCGCATGGCTGAGCAGAAATTTCTTATCATTGTGAATGCCGGGAATATCGAAAAAGACTTTCGATGGTTCCGGACGCGTGTCATGGAAGGCGTGACGGTGACAGATTTGAGTCAGGAGATGGGACTTTTGGCGCTTCAAGGGCCCTTGAGCCGGACGATCCTGACGGAATGTTTCGGAGCTTTTTATAAGGATCTTCGCCGTTTCCATTACAAGGATTTTGAGGGCGGGGTCATCGCGCGGACCGGATATACCGGAGAAGAGGGCTACGAGATCATGGTTCCCAAAGCGAAACTCCAGAAAGTTTGGGAGGCGCTTTTTCTCGTCGGGGAAAAGCAGGGGCTGTTGCCGATCGGTTTTGGGGCCCGGGATACGCTGCGTCTCGAGGCCGCGATGCCGCTTTACGGGCATGAGTTGACGGATGAGATCACGCCGCTGGAGGCGGATCTGGAGTGGGCGATCGATCTTACGAAAGAAGAGTTCCCCGGCTTGGAGATCCTGAAACAACAAAAAAAAACGGGAATCCTCAAGAAAAGGATCGGTTTTGAGATGCTCGAGCGCGGCATCCCGCGGCAGGGCTTTGAGATCCAAAAAGACGGCAAACGGATCGGGGCCGTTACGAGCGGCAGTTTCATCCCGACCACGGGCAAGAATATTGGCATGGCTTATGTGGATGCCGGGGAATCGAGGGTGGGTCATGTCATCGAGGTGATGGTACGCGGGAACCCCATGAGGGCGACCGTCGTTTCGCTACCTTTTTATAAACGAAAAGCGTAGAATGCGCGCTGTTCATTTCCGAATTCTTCTGACATTCTCAAACGGAGGCGGCCATGAAATTCCCTGAAAATTTGCGTTACACCAAAACCCATGAATGGATCGCCCTCCAGGGCGCGAAGGCCAAGGTCGGCGTGACGGAATACGCGCAAAAAGAAATTTCCGATGTCGTGTTCGTCGAGCTGCCGCAGGCGGGGAAAGTCGTTCAGCGGGCCCAAACCGCGGCGGTGGTGGAATCGGTGAAGGCGGCCTTTGATATCTATGCGCCCGTTTCGGGCAAGATCACGGGCGCCAACAGGGCTCTCGAATCCAATCCCGGTCTTATCAATCAGAGTCCCTACGCGGAGGGTTGGCTTTTTGAGCTGGAACTTACCAGCCCCGCGGAGGCGAATAGTCTCCTGACCGCTCAGCAGTATCAAGAAGCGGTTGA
>JAHFHJ010000002.1:25319-31163 GCA_023246985.1 Candidatus Omnitrophota bacterium
GGAAGAATTCATCGTGAAGCTCGACGCGACTGTTGCCGGGGTGATCTTCCAGACGCCGAACTTTTTTGGAAATATCGAGGATCTCGAGGGTGTGAGCGAAAAAATCCACGCGAACGATTCAATCATGATCCTTACGACCCATCCCTTGTCGCTCGGGCTTTTCAAGTCGCCGGGAGAATGGGGCGCGGATATCGCGGCGGGGGAAGGACAGCCGCTGGGCCTGGCGATGGAGTTCGGCGGGCCCTCTCTCGGCTATTTTGTGACCTCTCGGGCGCTTATGCGGCGCATTCCCGGAAGGTTGGCGGGGCTTACGGAAGACGCGGATGGGAAGCGGGCATTCTGTCTGACGCTTCAGGCGCGCGAACAGCATATCCGCCGTGAACGAGCGGGCTCCAATATCTGCAGCAATCAGGCGCTTTGCGCTTTGGCCGCGTGCGCTTACATGACACTTTTGGGGAAAAAGGGGATCCGCGAGATCGCCGAGATCAATTGGGACCGGGCCTCGTATCTGCGCCGCAAGATCGCGGCACTCAAGAATTTTGAAGTGGATCCCGCGCAGCCGATCTTTAATGAGTTCCGGGTCAGGTCGAAGAAACCGTTCGCGAAAATCGAAGAAAAGTTGATCGCTCAAGGGATGTTCCCCGGCGTCGCGCTCGAGCCATTCTATCCTGAGCTCAAAGATCAGTTCCTGGTCTGTGCGACGGAGACGAAATCTAAAGAGGACCTGGACCGGTTCGCGGAGGCCTTGGCCCGATGCTGATCTCCCCGGATGACCGCCTCAGTTTCGAAAAGAGCAAGCCGGGCCGCAGGGCCGTAAGACTTCCTGCCGAACGCTTTTGTTCGGAAGATCCGCTCAAAAGTATCCCGCAAGGCCTTTTGCGTCAGACTTCCATCGGATTTCCCGAGCTCAGCGAGCCGGATATTGTGCGCCATTTTATCAATCTTTCACGCAAGAATTTCTCCGTCGATACGCATTTCTATCCGCTTGGAAGCTGCACCATGAAATATAATCCCAAGGTCAACGAATGGGCGGCGCGGCAGGAGAAGTTCGCGGCCTTGCACCCCCTTCAGGCCGAGGCAACCGCCCAGGGAATGCTTCAGATCCTTTGGGAACTGGAAGAGGGGTTGAAGGAGATATCGGGGATGGATCGTTTTACGATGCAACCTGCGGCGGGGGCGCACGGGGAGTTGACCGGGATGATGCTGGTGCGCGCCTATCACGCTTCCCGCGGCGAGACGAAGCGCGCCAAGGTGCTTGTGCCGGACTCGAGTCACGGGACCAATCCGGCAAGCGCCGCGCTTTTCGGATATCATGTGGTCGAGATCAAATCCAACAGCCGCGGGTGCGTGGACCTGGAAGATCTGAAGGCGCATCTCGATGAACATGTCGCGTGTCTCATGCTCACGAATCCGAACACACTCGGGCTTTTCGAGAAAAATATCCTCGAAATCACGAAGCTTGTGCACCGGCAAGGCGGGCTTCTCTATTACGACGGCGCCAATCTGAATCCGCTTCTTGGGATCGCGCGTCCGGGGGATATGGGCTTTGATATCATGCATATCAATCTGCACAAGACTTTTTCCACGCCGCACGGCGGCGGCGGTCCCGGCGCCGGACCCGTAGGGGTCAAGAAGCATTTGATACCGTTCCTTCCGGGACCTCTCGTAGAAAAAACCCCCACGGGCTATCACTGGGCGTCCTTAAGTCCCCAATCGATCGGTCGGGTGAAACTTTTTCACGGAAATATCGGGGTCATTATCCGCGCGTTCGTTTATTTGAAAACGCTGGGGAAAGAAGGCCTCCGGAAGGTCAGCGAAGCCGCGATTCTGAATGCCAATTACATGAAGGAAAAGCTCAAGGACACTTTTAAGGTTGCCACCGAAGGGCCCTGCATGCATGAGTTTGTTCTCTCGATCAAGTCCGCCGGGGCGCGGGGAGTTCACGCCGGTGATATCGGAAAACGGCTTCTGGATTTCGGATTTCATGCCCCGACGGTCCACTTTCCGCTGGTCGTACCCGAGGCCTTGATGATCGAGCCGACCGAGACCGAGGCTCGCGAGACGCTCGACAGGTTTATTGACGCGATGAAACAGATCGCCCTTGAAATCGTGACCGATCCGGACAAAGTGAAACATGCGCCTTATATGCTTCCGGTACGCCGTCCGAACGATGTGCTTGCCGCCCGGAAACCCCTCTTGTCCTATCGTGATCAACTGCGCGAGAAAGTCCTTCTGGCTGAAGCAACGATATGAACATCAGACCAAAGACTGAAGGCCGAAGACTAAAGTCAAAAGCTTTGAGTCTTAAACCTTTAGACTTTAAACTTTAGTCTATGGTCTGGAGGCTCTTGCCGACAATCAGCGCGCCGATGTCCTTGCAGATGGCGCTTGATGAACTTCTATTTTCGACCCGGAAAAAGGAAATCCAGGCCCCGGTTCTTCGATTTTATGTATCATCAGAGCCCTGGATCAGCGTGGGCTATTCCTTTCGTGAGACGACGGACCTTTCAAAATCCGATCTGATCCGCCGACATCCGCGCGTACCGGTTTGCCGGCGTATGACCGGCGGAGGGTGCGTGCTTCACGGCCGAGACCTGATCTTTTCTTTGATTGCGAGATACGCAGAGACTGGCTCCGTTTCCTGGGGAAACGGTGCCTGTCCCTCTCAGCCGCATAAGGGGACAGGCACCCCGGCTGTTTCGCTTTGCGAAACAAAGCGACAGGGGAGCCAGTCCCCGTTGTTTTCCGTCCGGGCAAGCTATCAGAAGATCCATGAGAGTGTTAAAACGGGTCTTGAGCGGTGCGGGCTTGACCCGAAGTTCTATGACTCAAAAGAGAAGCTTCCCAAGGGGAGCGATTGTTTTGATTTTCCCGTGGAAAGCGATCTCTCCTGGAGGGGCCAAAAGATTGCGGGCGGGGCGCAAAGACGATCGGACGGGGTGCTTCTGCACCACGAGTCGGTGCGGGTCCCGCCGGGAGTCGACCGGGGGGAGCTTATTCAGGCCCTGCGACGAGGTTTCGAAACTGTTTTTGGCGTATCGATCCAGAGTGCGGACTTTGACCCGGAGATCTATTTCCAGGCAGAGAGAATAGGAGGGCAGAGAACAGATGTCGGATGACAGAGAGGGTTTCTTCGGCTCTCTGTGTTCTGTCCTCTGTGGGCCGGCGCAATGGAAGAATCCGAAAATTATCTTAACAAGATCGAAGCGATCCTCGAAAAAGACCCCAGCTATAAGTTCGAAGCTTATACCTTTGTGCTGGCCGCGCTTCACGATACGGTCAGCCGGCTCAAGAAACCGCGCCACATTACCGGGAATGAGCTGGCGGTGGGGATCCGCGCGTATGCGCTGGATCAATTCGGTCCCATGGCTCGGACCGTTCTCAATCATTGGGGGATCCACACCACGCTTGATTTCGGAAAAATCGTTTTTGCATTGATCGAAGTGAAACTTCTCAGTAAACAGCCCGAGGACAGGCTCGAGGATTTTGACAAGGTTTATGAATTTGAAGATTCGTTTGGAAAATATAAAATGAGTGACGAGTGATGAGTGCTCCGTAAGGGAATATGAAAATGAACGGCTTTGAAGATTTGTTGGTGTGGAAAAAAGCTCATGCTTGGGCCCTCGCCGTCTCTCAAGAAACAAAATCTTTTCCCAAAGAGAAACCATACGGTCTTGTGAGCCAGCGGAGGCGCGCGGCTGTTTCAATCCCGGCTCATATTGCGGAAGGATATAAGCGGAGAAGTCGCAAAGATTACGCTCATTTTGTAAATAGGGCGCATGCTTCTTTGGAAGAAAGTAAATATTATTTTATTTTATCGCGTGATTTGGCGTATCATTCAACGCAAACGTCTGAGCGCCTGATATCCGACGCTGATGAAGTGGGCCGGATGTTACAGGGATTGCATAAAGCGCTTGTTACGGGCGTTTCGAAATAATATCCTCCCTCATGACTCACGCCTCATCACTCACAGAGAGTTTGAATCCGGCGCAGCGGGAAGCGGTAACGTGGATGCCGCAGCGGCCGCTTCTGATTCTTGCCGGGGCGGGGAGCGGGAAAACGCGCATCCTCACGCATCGTATTGCGTGGCTCATCGAGCAGGGCGTTTTGGCGTTCCATATTCTCGGCGTGACCTTTACGAATAAGGCCGCGGCCGAAATGCGCAACCGCATCGAAAAGCTTGTCGCCCAGCGGGTTTGGGTGAGCACTTTCCATTCCACCTGCCTTCGTATTCTCCGCCACGACGGCGCCGCGATCGAGATCGAGTCCAACTTCATCGTCTACGACGAATACGACCAGCTGCAAGTCATCAAGGACTGCGTCAAAGAGCTCCGTCTTGATGAAAAAAAAGTCCATCCCAAAGGCGTGCGCGAGGAGATCCAGCGTTCGAAGGATTATCTCCTGACGCCGTTTCAATATTCCGAAAAGGCCGAGGACCTTTATCAGGATTCCGTGGGAAAGGTCTACAAACTCTACGAAGAGAAGATGAAAAAACTCAAGGCATGTGATTTCGGCGATCTGATCATGAAGACCGTCGCACTTTTTGACCGAGTGCCGGCGGTTCTTAAGACCTGGCAGGACCGTTTCCAGCACATTCTGATCGACGAATACCAGGACACGAACCACGCGCAATACCGTTTTGTGAAGCTTCTTGCTTCGGCGCGGCGTCAGATCACCGTGGTCGGGGATCCGGACCAATCCATTTACGCGTGGCGCGGGGCCGATATCAAAAATATCCTGAATTTTGAGACGGATTATCCGGAATCCGGGTCGATCCGCATGGAACAAAATTACCGCTCTACGCCCGTGATTCTTGATGCGGCAAATCATCTGATCAAGAACAATCGAAGGCGCAAGCCCAAGGCGCTTTGGACTGAGAAAAAGGGCGGGGCGAAAATCGAGCTTTATAACGCGGACGATGAAACCGCGGAAGCCAAGTATGTGGTTGGGAATGTCCTGAAATTCAAGGGGCAGGGGCGTAGTTTCGCGGATCAGGTCGTGTTCTACCGGGTCCATGCCCAGTCGCGCGTTCTGGAAGACGAGCTGATGCACGCGAATATCCCGTACAAGATCGTGGGCGGAACCAGGTTTTACGACCGTCAAGAGATCAAGGACATCATCGCATATCTGCGGCTTGTGGCGTACCCGCATGATGAAGTCAGTCTCAAGCGCGTGATCAATGTTCCGGCGCGCGGGATCGGCAAGAAGGCGCTGGAGACGCTGGGGCTGGCGGCCCGGGGGAGAACTTGGGATGAAGCGCTTCAGGATCTGCCGAATATCCGGGGTTTAACCCCCAGGGTTCGGAAGTCGCTGGGAGCGTTCTATGCGTGGCTCTCCAAACTCCGGAAAAAGAAGAACGAAATGACGGTCCATGAGATTCTCGAGAGGATCCTGGAAGATACCGGCTATGTGGCGGCGCTTGAAGCGGAACGGACTCCGGAGGCGCAGGGCCGGCTTGAGAATATCGAGGAATTTTTTAGCGTCATTGAAGACTTTATGGATCGTTTTCGTGAAGAGGGTGATCCCTCCCCTGTTTTAAAAGGAACGGGCATCGTCCCGCCCCAAGAAACAGATCCCCAAGCGACCCAGTTTTCATCGTTTCTCGATTCAATCGAGTTGGTTACTGATCTTGACGCCTGGGATCAGGGGACGAACGTGCTGACGCTCATGACGCTCCATACCGCCAAGGGTTTGGAATTTCCCATCGTCTTCATGGTGGGCCTGGAGGAGGGGATATTCCCGCATATCAATTCCTTTGGGGGACTTTCGGAGGATCTGGAAGAAGAGCGGCGCCTTTGTTATGTCGGCATCACTCGCGCGCGGGAAAAACTGCATCTGTCGTAT
>JAHFHJ010000002.1:31263-46081 GCA_023246985.1 Candidatus Omnitrophota bacterium
GGGCGGGGCTTTTTTACTCGGTGGTTCTGTGGAGCGGGGTGTCGGTTCTGACGCTTTTCTTTTCACTTCTGGATCTTTTTATTGTTTTGCCTGTCTGCCTTCTTACGGGGGACAAAACCCGGCGCAGGATCCACACCGTTTCAACCTTCTGGGCCCGCGGGATCATCAAGTGGAGCCCGCTTTGGCGGCTCGCCGTGAGCGGACGGACGAATATCCAAAAGGGGAAAAATTACATCATCGTTGCCAACCATCAGAGTCTGTTGGATATCCTTGCCGTGGCCGCGGCTCTTCCCCTTCATTTCAAATTCCTGGCCAAAAAAGCCCTTTTTTATATCCCGTTCATGGGTTGGGCCATGGCGTGCGCCGGGTATGTGCCGGTGGACCGGTCCAATCATGACAGCAGCAAAAAGGCGGTATTGCGGATCCGCGAGCTTCTCAAGCGCGGATTAAGCGTCCTTTTATTTCCGGAGGGAACGCGCAGTCCGGACGGGAGGATTCACGCGTTCAAAATGGGCGCTTTCAAACTCGCATTCGAAAATGATGTTGAAATCCTTCCGGTCGTGGTCGAAGGGACCGGAACGGCACTGCCCAAGAAGAACATGTTTTTGCGCAAGCGAAGTATCTTTATCGTGTCGATCGGAAAACCCGTTTCCGTGAAGGGCGCCGGGGAGCGCCCGCTTGAAGAAACGAAAGAAAAGATACGCCATGAAATGATCGCGCGCCTTGAAAAGATAAGACATCAAAAACCGGGAACCGGGGAACGATGAACGGAAAACGAAAATCGTTCAGCGTTTTCCGTTGCCCGTTTCGCGAGAGGTTATCGTTGATATGAAAATACTAACATTCAACACCTGGCAGGAACGCGGGCCGTGGCGCGAGCGATGGGACCTCATCTTCAAGGGTCTTGAGGAGTACGATGCCGATGTGGTCGGATTCCAGGAAGTTTTTAATATGGAATGGGCCACGGAAATCCGGAAGCGTTCCGGCTATCCTTATCTCGCGGTGAGCGGCGAACATTCCGGGCTTATTTTCCTTTCGAAATTCAAACCGGTCGAACAGGAATGCCTGATCCTAAAGACCCAGTCGCCGACCGAAGATTATCTGCGCTATGTTTTTTATGTCCAAGTCGATACGGGGAATGCCAGGGTCGCCTTGTTCAACACGCATTTGTCGTGGAAAGCGGATGAAAATGTCATTCGCATGAGACAGGTTGAAGAGCTGGACCATTTTGTAGAGCAAAAAACAAAGGATCTTCCCACGACGATCGTGGGAGATTTCAACATGGCCGCTCCGGCGCCGGGAATCGTTTTTGTGCGTGAAATCAAGCAATGGACCGATACATTCTGGACGAAAAACCCCGGGGACCCCGGCCTTACATGGGATTACCGAAACCCTTATGCCGAAGCTGAGCGTGAAAAAATGGCGGAACGACGGATCGATTATATTTTTATTCGAGAGCGTATCGGACCTTTTGCAAAGATCCTTTCATCGCGCGTGGTGTTTGACAAACCTTCCGCCGCGGGTATTTATCCCTCGGATCATTTTGGCGTTTTAACGGAATTCGGGTGACACAGTGAATAAAGAATCACCGGCTGACAAAGTCACGCAAGCGCGCGCCTATCAGGCCATCCGTCGGAGACTGAGCCTTTTTCATCTTTTTCTGACGCCCGCGCTCTTGGGGATCCTGCTTGTGAGCGAATGGACATTCAGGATGCGCCAAAATGCCATCGCGATCACCGGAGGGAACGATTGGGGCGTCGTCGCAGTTTATTTTCTCCTGTTCTCGCTTTACTTCCTGATCTTTGATCTGCCGCTCTCGTTTTATTCGGGATTCATCCTGGAGCATCAATTCGGTCTTTCGAATCAGAATTTCGGTCAGTGGCTCCTGGATCTTGGAAAGAAAACTTTTCTCGCGTTTGCACTGTCGCTCGTGCTTTTGGAAGGTCTTTACGGGATCCTTCGCGGCGACTCCGCCCGCGGGTGGCTTTGGGCGTGGGCGCTTTACGCATTCGTAAGTTATATTCTCGGGAAACTTTTCCCGGTGTTCATTGTCCCGCTTTTCTACAAGTACGGAAAGCTTGAGGATCAAGAGCTTGAAGCGAAGATTTTCCGGTTGGCCGCGCGGTTCAAGATGCCGGTGGGGAATGTTTATTCGCTGAACTTAAGTAAAACGACCCGAAAGGCCAACGCCGCGTTCATGGGGATCGGCAAAACGAGGCGGGTCGTGTTGAGCGATACGCTGATCCATCACTTTACGCACGCCGAGATCGAAATGGTGATGGCCCATGAGCTGGGGCATTACAAGCACCACGATGTCTTGCGGCTTTTGGCATTCGGACTTGTAACATCGCTCGTTGCGTTCGCGGCTGGTTTTCGGGGCATGGGCATTTGGGCCGCGTCTCTGGGGCTTGGTTCCGCGGCCAATATTGCCGGGCTACCGCTTCTTCTTCTTATTTTTTATGGCGTGCATCTTGTTCTGATGCCGCTTACAAACGGCTATTCGCGGAAGCGGGAACGCGCCGCGGATCGTTTTGCCATGAAAGCTTTTGCCGATAAAGAGGTTTTTATTTCATGTATGGAAAAATTAGGCGAGCAGAATCTCGCGGACCCGGAGCCCCCGGCCTGGTACGAGTGGCTTTTCTACGATCATCCGTCGATCGGCAAACGCGTCGCAATGGCGAAAAATTATGAAAAATCGACATCGCTGCCGTAAATCGTTTCGCAATTTTATCATTCCCGAATACTTTCATCGGAAATCTATCGCCTGGATCCCCGCTTTCGCGGGGGTGACGGGCGCTTTGTTGTGTTTTCTTTTTGCCGTTCAGGGTTATGCCGCGACGAATGACGACGATCATGGCAAAGAGGCGGTGGAACGCCGGCAGAAGATCGAGATCGAGCGGTTCCTTGCGGGGAGAGGCGGCAAGGCGCCGGTGGCGCCGATGGCGATTGAGCTTTATAACGACGCGGTCAAGTTCTTTGAGAAGAGTGAATTTGAGCCGGCCCGCCAGGCGCTGAATGATTCGCTGGAGTTGGAGCCGCAGAATGCCCTGGCGCTGGAACTTTTGGGGGAAATCGAGAATCTTCAGCAGGATTTCGAAAAAGCGGAATATTATTATAAAAGAAGCTATCTTGTGAGTCCCTCGACGCGTCTTCGCCAAAAGATCGAGAAAATTCAAAAAGAGCATTCTGTCGAAAAGAGTTTGGATACCTACGACGAAGAGCATTTTATCATCAAATACCGCAAGGGCGAGCAGGGTTACGAAGGTTATTGGCTGAAAAATCTTTTGCGGGACACTTACACGCTGCTTTCGCAGGATTTCGGGCATTATTTCAACCACAAGACCGCCGTGCTTTTTTACGCGGGAAAGGAATTCCATGATGTGACCGGACAGTCTGCGTGGGTGGGCGGACTTTATGACGGGAAGATCCGTTTGCCGGCATATCGCCAAGGGTTCAAGGAGGCGGATCTCCGCGCGGCCGCGACGCATGAAATGACGCATGCTTTCGTCGCCTCATTGGGTGGCGCGCGGGCGCCTGCCTGGATTCACGAGGGGTTAGCTCAATATGAGCAGAGTAAGGTCCAGCCGGTCAATACGATGGTTTTTAACGCGGCGATCCGCACGAAGGCTCTTATGCCGATGAATCGCCTTCTTTCCGAAAACCTGAAGATAGAAAAAATGGATCCTCTGGAGGTGGCGCTCTTTTATCAGGAGGTCTTTATGTTGGTCCGTTATATGGTCGATCGTTATCAAATGTATCGCATGAAGGAGATCCTCGCGAAGTTTAAAGAGGGGAAACAGGCGGAACAGGCGATCGAGGAAGTGCTCGGAATTTCAACGGGACAATTGGAGAAAGAATGGCTCGCGACGCTCCCCCCCTCCTGAAGATCACCCTCGGTACGCATCCGGTGTGGGATGGGGGGACGGCCTATTTCACGCCGGGGGTGTGTGAGGGTTGACCATGAACAGAATTGAAAAAATAAAGGTTGCCGCGATCGGCCAAGAAATGCCGTATGGCTTCCGGTATCGCTTGAAGGATGATGCGCTCAGGGCGTCGATGAAGCAGTTCGGGATCTTGACGCCGATCGTGGTGACGGATGCCAAGCGGCCGGTTGTGATCGCGGGGCATAAGCGTCTTCGTGCCGCGCGGACGCTCAAGATACAAGAAGTGCCGGCGCTTGTGGCGGAAAAACTCAAGGCCCAGGATGCTTTTCTGCTGAATCTCATTTCCAACTGGCAACAAGTTTTTCCGGATACAGACCGGGCAGGGGCGCTCGGGAAGGCGAGCCGGGAATTCCGGTTGAAGGAGAGCGACATACTTTCGGTCGTCATGCCGCTTCTGGGACTTCCGGCGGATAAATCCGTACTGGAACTTTATCTCAAGGCGGATCAATTCTCGCCGCCGGTCAAAGATCTTATCGAGGAGGAACATTGGCCGCTTCGCGCCGTGACCTTCCTTTTCAAATTCTCAAAAAAGGATCAGGAATATTTTGCCCAAAAGATCGGGACCCCAACACGGCTGACCCATTCACAACTGCTCCAAGCCGGGGAATGGCTTGTGGACATTCTCAAGAGAACCGGCAAGACTCTCCCGGAACTTTTCAGGGAGCATAAGGTTTTGGAGGAACTGGAGCTTTCCGGTAGGGATCCCCGCGTCAAGGCCGACCGGTTCTTTGCCCGTATCAAACGACTGCGTTTTCCGGGGTATTCGCTCTACCTCGAGGAATTCGACAAGCGGCGGGCGGATGTCCTTCGTGACATCCCGGGGCTTCGCTTAGAACCGGTCCAGGGGTTTGAAACGCCCGGGTTTGAGCTCCATAGCCGGATTAAAACTCCGGAGGATCTGGAGCGTTTTCTCCAAAAACTTTCGGAGCGGCGTTTTGCGCTTAACTCGTTGTTTGAAATTGTGTCGTGATTCGGATACAATACCCCCTCTTGTGATCCTCCTATGAGAAAAATTCTTTTAGCTGCGGTGATCTTTTGGGGCTTTTCTGCCCCCTCCCTTCAGGCCGAGGAGGTTCGTGTGTCCGCCAGTCTGAACAAGAGCTCGGCCCAGGTGGGAGAAGAGATTCGGCTGAATATCCGCGTGACGGGCCAGGGCGGCAATCTCCAGGCCCCGAGGCTTCCGGCCCTGGAGGGGATCGAAACTTATTATACCGGCCGCGCTTCCCATATTGCTTTTATCAATGGAGTTTCCTCTTCGAACGTGGAGTTCGGTTACACGCTCATCCCGCAACGCGTCGGTCATTTCACCTTGAGTTCTATCGAAATTCAGGCCGGACCGGGCGTTCTCAAAACGGAGCCGCTTGAGATCGAAGTGTCGGGAGGGCCGAATCCGATGGCAAGGCCTCAGGGCGCGCAACGGGTTGCGGCCTCTTCTTCCATGCCGGCGTCAATGCCCCAGCCGGCGCCTCAGGATGAGAGCTTTGTCGCTTCTTCAGGCCAGGATGACAACATCTTTGTCCAAGCGTGGGTGGACCGGAAAACTCTTTATCAGAATGAACAAATGCTTCTGACCTATTCGCTTTATACCCGTTATGACACGCGCTATGAAGGTTTCGAGAAAGAGCCCGAGACAAGCGGGTTCTGGATCGAGGAATTCCCGATGGATCGGGAGGTGCCTCGTGAGACCGTGAAAGTGAACGGCAAGCGTTATGTGAAAGCGGATGTGAAGAAGCTCGCGCTTTTTCCGACCGCTCCCGGCAACTATACAATCCAGCCCGGAAGTCTCAAGGTTTCGATCCGTGAAGAACCTCAGGGGGCGAGCGCTTTCGACGAATTCTTTAGCGATAGTTTCTTCACCGGGGGATCCTTCTTCGCGAGGCGGCAGAATCGTCTGCTCCAGCCTCCGTCGATCCAGCTTGTCGTGAAGCCCCTGCCCGAGGCGGGGAAGCCGGCGAGTTTTCAGGGCGCGGTCGGGTCGTTCCGGCTTTCCGCGACGATCGATAAGAATAAAGTCAAACAGAATGAGCCGGTGACGCTTAAGATGGTGATCGAAGGCAATGGGAATATCGAAACCCTGACCCGTCCCAAGGTGCCGGAGCTGACGGGTTTTAAGACCTACGACGCGGACGCCAATTCCAAGCTTTTTCAGACCGGAAATGTGATCGGGGGTACGAAAAGTTTCGAGGTTGTTTTCATTCCGAAAGAGGAAGGAAATTCTTTTATCCCGCCGCTCGAGTTCAGCTATTTTGATCCCCGGCAGGGAAAGTATCTGACGCTCAAGACCCCGAATTTTCCGATCGAGGTGGAACATTCGGAGCAGAATTTTCAGATGCCCCAGGAGCTTTCCGGAAACACCCTTTTCCAAAAGAAGGTCAAATCCGAGGGCAAGGACATCCTCTATATCGATGAAAAACTTCCGGAAATCCCGCGGGTCCGTGCCGTCAATGCGGCTTACAAAGTGCTTGGGGGAGGCGATCTTCTCCTTTTTGCGCTGTTGCTGATTCTTTGGATGAAGGATCGCCAGGACCGGCTTTTTTCCAAAGATCAGGCGCTCCGGCGACGAAAAACCGCGCGTATGACAGCGTCCGTGAACATGCGCCGGCTCAAAAAACTCGCGCATTCCGCGAAAGACGAAGATATCGCGGCTTTTTTCGTGGAGCTTGAAAAGGTGATGACCCAGTATCTTGCGGACAAATGGAATCTCTCAACCTATGGCGTGACGCGGCAGGATCTGGAGCAGACGCTGGTCGCCCACTTTGGCGCGGAGGACGAACATCTCAAGAACGTTTTCGAGCTTTACCGCCTCTGCGATGAATCCCGCTTTGGAAAAGGATCGATTCCCCAGGCTTCGAAGAGGATCGGGCTCAAGATCTTCCAAGACACTGTGAACAGGATCGAAAGGATGCGGAAATGAAACGATCTTTTGGGCCGTACGGGATCGCGCCGTACTGTGGAAGACTTATGACGAAGTTTCCGGTGGAGAGATGACTGTGAAATTCAAAATTCCAAGACACAAGATCCAAACAATAACCCATGACCCCCAAACAAATTCCCGGCAGCTTAACGGGCAGGCGTTTTGGAATTTGAAAATTGGATCATTGGGATTTGCTGGGTGTTTGGGATTTGGGATTTGGTGTTTTGTTTTTATGCCTTCCGCCTGCCTGGGCGCCGAGACCGCGAAGGTCTTTCAAGAGGCCAATACGAGCTACAAGACCGGGGATTACGCGAAGGCTGCGGGACTTTATGAGTCATTGACCTTGCAGGAGCCGCAAGTGGCCGCGTTTTATTATGATCTCGCGAATGCGTACGTGCGTCTTGGAAAATGGAGCCGTGCCATTTTGAATTATGAAAAGGCCCTGAGGCTGGATCCCAGGAATGCGGATGTGCGCGAGAATCTGCGTTATGCGCGCGGACTTTTGGAATATCGCGCGGAGGATACGCGAAATGGGTATCTCAAAGCCACCGAGGCGGTCCTTAAATATATGACCGATCAGGAGGTCTTGATCGCGGCGTTTTCGATCCTGTTCGTTTTCCTATCGGGCGGGATCCTTTATTTTCTGAACGGACGCGGCGTGTTCTGGAATCCGTGGCAGAGATTTGTTTTCTTTTTGCTTTTGATCGCGACGCTAGCGGCGGTCGGCAAACAGATCCAAAGCCATGTGATTCGTGATGCGATCGTGATGCAAAAGGAATGCGAAGCGCGGTATGGGCCTTCGGAACACGATCAGGTCGCGTTCCGCATGGGGGAGGGCATTAAGGTGTTTGTGATGGACCGGCGCGAGGACTGGAATCGCGTGCTTCTCACGAACGGGGAGAGCGGTTGGGTGAAGGATTCCGCGATCGCCGAGGTGAAGGTATGAAAAAACTTCCGGACGCGAGGGGGCATTTCGGGCCGTACGGCGGGCGCTATGTTCCCGAAACGCTGGTCAAGGCCTGCGAGGAATTGACGGCGGCCTATCGCGTGATCCAAAACGACAAAAAATTCAGGGAGGAGCTCCGCTATTATCTCGAGACTTATGCCGGACGGCCGACCCCTCTTTATGAAGCGAAAAATCTTTCCGGGCATTTGGGCCGCGGCAGGATCTTTCTCAAGCGTGAGGATCTTCTTCACACCGGCGCGCATAAGATCAACAACACGCTTGCCCAAGGGTTGTTGGCCCGGCGGCTCGGTAAAACGCGCATTGTGGCCGAGACGGGCGCGGGACAGCACGGCGTGGCTTCCGCGACCGCGGCCTGCGTTTTTGGGCTCCAATGCGTGGTTTATATGGGGACCGTGGATATGAAGCGGCAGGCGCTGAATGTTTATAAAATGAAATTGCTCGGCGCGGAAGTACGGCCGGTCCATTCCGGATCGAGGACGCTTAAGGACGCGACGAACGAAGCCATCCGCGATTGGGTGACGAATGTCGAGGATACGCATTATCTCCTGGGTTCGGTCGTGGGGCCGCATCCGTATCCCTCGATGGTCCGTGATTTTCAGTCGGTGATCGGCAAAGAAGCTCGTGCGCAGATCCTCAAGATCGCGAAAAAATTGCCCGAGTATCTTATTGCGTGCGTTGGCGGCGGCAGTAACGCGATGGGGCTTTTTTATAATTTTCTGAAGGATCGCCAGGTGCGGATGTTCGGGATCGAAGCGGCCGGGGAAGGAGTGAATACCGCCCGCCACGCGGCTACCCTGATGAAAGGGAGTCCCGGGATCCTTCACGGAATGAAAAGCTATCTTTTGCAGGATAAGGAGGGACAGGTCCGGCTTGCGCATTCGATCTCGGCCGGCCTGGATTATCCTTCGGTCGGGCCGGAACATTCGTATTTGAAGGATTCGGGGCGCGTTTCTTATCATGCTGTGACGGATAGCGATGCTCTCAAAGGTTTTGAGATGCTGACCCAACTCGAGGGCATTATGCCGGCGCTTGAATCCGCGCACGCGGTCGGCTATCTTCCGAAGCTCATGCCGAAGACCCGGAAAAGCGATATTGTGATCCTTTGTCTCTCCGGCCGGGGCGACAAGGATATGAATACGGTCCAGCGGCATCTCTAAGACTACAGACCCCGGACGGCAGACTGCCGGCGTGAGGGGGTTGATTTTTTTGCCGCAGCCTGTCGTCTTCGGTCTGAAGTCGAGAACGATTATAAAGGAAATAAACGTTGAAGAATTATTTAACGGTTAAAATTCGAGAAGTTCGGAAAAAGAAGCAAAAGCTTTTCTGCGTTTTTTTGACCTTGGGCTATCCGAGCATCGCGGCGACCGAACGGCTGATCCTGTCGGCGGAGCGCAGCGGAGTCGACATTCTGGAGCTCGGGTTCCCGTTCTCGGACCCGCTTGCGGACGGGCCGACGATCCAGTATTCCTCCGAGCAGGCGCTTAAAAAGCATGTGACGATCCGGGAGGGTTTCCGTTTGGTACAAAAGCTGCGTGCGAAGGGCTGCCGGATCCCGATCGTCTTTTTTGGTTATCTGAATCCCATTTACGCGTACGGCGAAAAGGAATTCGCCCGGGACGCGCGAAGCGCGGGGATGGAGGGTCTGATTATCCCGGATCTTCCGCCGGAAGAAGAAACGGCCTTCCAGAAAGAGTGTCGGAAACGAAAGCTTCATATCGTACGGCTTGTGGCTCCGACGACAGCGAATCAAAGGGCGAGGATGCTTGTCGGGAAGTCGCAAGGGTTCGTCTATGATGTCTCGCTTCGCGGCGTGACGGGAGCGCGAAAATCCTTGCCGGAGGATCTCAAAGCCCATCTTTCGAAATTGAAACGAATGACTTCGAAACCGGTGCTGGCGGGGTTTGGCATCTCCACCCCGAAACAGGCGAGGGATATCTCCCGCGTGTCGGACGGCGTGATCGTCGGCAGCGCGGTGATCGAGCGTCTGAAACGAGGCGTCCCCGCGGCGGAACGGTTTATCGGCGCAATGTCCCGAGCCGTGCACGGCGCATGAGCGGCGCATTATTGGGGATCGATCTTGGGGAGAAACGGATCGGCATTTCAGTGGTCCAAGCCGGGACAACCATCGCGTTTCCGCTTACGACGATTCGGGTCAAAGGCCGCGAGCAGGTTCTGAATGAGATCAAGAAACTGATCCTCGCGCACAAGGCCGGGAAGATCGTGATCGGACTTCCCAAGACGCTCAAGGGCGAGATCGGGATCGCGGCCGAAAAACGGATCAAAGAAGTCGAGTGGTATCAGGCCCGCCTGAGTGTGCCCGTGGTATTATGGGACGAGCGGCTGTCTTCCAAAGAAGCGGAGCGTGTTCTTCTCGATGCCGATGTGAGCCGCGAACGGCGTAAAGAAGTGATCGACCAGCTTGCCGCGCAGCGGATCCTGCAGGGGTATGTCGACCACGCGGCTGCCCATAGTTTAAGAGAAGGGAACTCATGACTTATCAATTGACGACGCTTGAGAATGGGGTGCGGGTGTTGACGGTTCCGATGCTGAACCGGGAGTCCGCGGCCGTGGCGGTCTGGGTGAAGGCGGGCGGGCGGTATGAACCGAAAAAGGTCTCCGGGATCTCGCATTTTCTTGAGCATATGATGTTCAAGGGGACGCCGACCCGGAACGCGCGCCAGATCAAGGAAGAGATCGAAGGCGTGGGCGGGGTTTTGAACGCGTTCACGGGAGAGGAAATGACCTGTTATTTCGCGAAGCTTCTGAAGCAGTATTACCCCCGGGCGATCGAAGTTCTTTCGGATATGGTGCTTCATGCCGCGGTGCCGGCGGAGGAACTCGCCAAGGAGAGGACCGTGATCCTCGAAGAGATCAAAATGTATGGGGATCTTCCTTCGCATCAGGTCCACGATCTGATGGGAGAGCTTTTGTGGCCGCACCAACCGCTCGGTCGGACGCTTTCAGGCGCTCCGGAAACGGTTTCCCGGATGACGCGTTCCGAAATCCTTCAATATAAAAGAGACTATTATCATAACCGCAATATCCTGGTTTCGGTTTCGGGGGATGTCGATCACGAGGAAGTTCTGGCGCGCGTTACCGCGATCTACCCGACGCGTCAGCAGAAAAAACCTTCCGTTTTTGCGCCCGCGAAAAGCGAACAATCCAAGCCGCGTACTCATTTTTTTGAAAAGAAGACCGAGCAAACGCATCTGGTCATCGGCCTTCACGCTTTCCCGCGCACGCATCCGGACCGCTACAAGCTGGGGCTTTTGCATGTCATGCTTGGGGCGAACATGTCGAGCCGTCTTTTTGAAGAGGTTCGCGAAAAGCGGGGGCTTGCCTATGAGATCAAATCCGGGATCTCGTCTTTTCAGGATACCGGGGCTTTTACGGTGTCCGCGGGCGTCGAGACGGACAAGACCGCGCGGGCGGTCTCGGTGATCTTGAAGGAACTTGGCAAGGTCCGGAAAAGTTTTGTCAGGGAGGGAGAGCTCCGCCGCGCGAAGGATTATTTCATGAGCCAGGTCTCTTTGGGCGTGGAAGACACGCTGGACCACTTGCTGTGGGTCGGGGAGAAGGCCCTGTGCTCGGGAGAGTTACCGGATAAAACCGAAATCCGCCAGCAAATAGAAGCCGTGACTTTGGAGGATATCCGCGATGTCGCAAAGCGGATTTTCCGCACCCAAAATCTGAATTTTTCGCTGATTGGGCCGATGCCTGAGAAAATGCAGCGTGCGATCGCCCAGAATCTTGTAATCGAAGAGTGTTGAAAAAAGCGCCGTCATTCCCGCGTTCGCCATAAGACATCGGACGAATCCGTCCTCTGGCGGAAAAGCAGGAATCCAGTCTGGGGTAAACTCCGGCAGAAATCCAGGAGGGGTCCCCGATTTAGGCATTTGGGGACGACATCAATTAAATGGGGAACGCCGTGAAAAAAATAATGATCGCGCCGAGTTTGCTTTCCGCGGATTTCAGCCGTTTGGCCGAAGAGGTCCGGGACGTCGAAAGAGCGGGTTGCGACGCGCTCCACATCGACGTGATGGACGGGCACTTTGTCCCGAATCTCACGATCGGTCCCGTGGTGGTCAGCGCGATCCGGAAGGTCACAAAGCTGCCGCTCGACGTCCACTTAATGATCGATAATCCCCCCTGCTATATCGCCGATTTCAGGAAGGCCGGCGCGGACTGGATCACGATCCATGTCGAGGCCGAAAAGAATGTCCGGAAAACTTTACGGGAGATCCGCAAGTTGGGCGCGAAGGCGGGGCTTTCGCTCCGGCCCCAGACATCGGTGGAGGAACTTTTCCCTTATCTTGAAGATCTTGATCTTATCCTGGTCATGTCCGTAGAACCTGGGTTCGGCGGCCAGTCTTTTATGTCGGATCAGATGTCGAAGATTGTCGCCCTGCGGCGGCCATTCAAAGGTCTCATTTCCGTGGATGGCGGGATCGATCCCGCGAATGTGTCGCAGGCGATCGATGCAGGTGCGGATGTTGTGGTCGCAGGCAGCGCCATTTTCGGGAAGCCCGACCGCGCCAAGGTGATCCAGGAATTTCGCGGGGTCGCGAAAAAGTATTGCTGATGGACCCCGCCAAGATCCGTAATTTCTCCATTATCGCGCATATTGACCACGGGAAATCCACGCTCGCGGACCGCCTGCTTCTGCACACCGGCGCTATCAGCAAACGCGAATTCCGCGATCAGATTTTGGATGACATGGAGCTCGAGCGGGAGCGCGGGATCACCATCAAAGCGCGCGCGGTGCGTATCCATTACAAAACTTATTGGCTCAATCTGATCGATACGCCGGGTCATATTGATTTTACTTATGAAGTTTCCAAGAGCCTCGCGGCGTGTGAAGGCGTGTTGCTTCTTGTGGACGCCGGACAGGGGATCCAGGCTCAGACCGTGACCAATCTTTATCTGGCCATGGAACGTAATCTCACGATCATTCCGATTATCACCAAGATTGATCTTCCGACCGCGGAGGCCGAGCGCGTGCGGGATGAGGTGAAGGATTTTCTCGGGATGGAGGGCAAAGATATTATTTTCTCAAGCGCGAAGACCGGGGAAGGCACCGACGAAATACTGAAAGCCATTATCGACAAGATCCCGCCGCCCAAGGGCGATCCGGAGAAGCCGCTCAAAGCGCTGATCTTTGATTCCAAGTACGACAGCTATCAGGGCGTGGTGGCATATTTTCGCGTCTTCGACGGAAAACTCCACGCGCACGAGCAAGTTTTGATGATGCAAACAAAGACTCCGCATGAGATCGACCAGATCGGGATCTTTAACCCGAATCCGGAGCCCGTGGCGGAGCTGAGCGCGGGAGCGGTCGGTTACTTAAACGCGAACATCAAGGATATTTCAGAAGTGAAGATCGGGGACACGCTGACGCTGGCGACGAATCCGGCCGCGGAACCTTTGCCGGGATATCAGGACGTGAAGCCCATGGTATTCTGCGGGCTTTATCCGATCCAGGCCAGGGACTTTACGCTTCTGCGCGACGCGCTCGCGAAGCTCCGGCTGAATGATGCGTCGTTCGTGTATGAACCGGAATCCTCGGCGTCTTTGGGGCACGGTTACCGCTGCGGATTTTTGGGGCTTTTGCACATGGATATCACCAAGGAGCGTCTTGAGCGGGAATTCAATCTGGAGTTGATTATCACGGCGCCGAGCGTGGTGTATAAAGTGCTCACGACCCAAGGCGAAATTCTCGAGCTCGATAATCCGACCAAATTGCCGCCGGTGCAGCAGATCGAGATCATGGAAGAGCCGTATATCCGCGCGCATGTGATGATCCCGGCCACCGCGCTGGGCGTGATCATGCAGCTGTGCCAGGATCGTCGCGGAACCTACAAGAGCACCGAGTATCTTGACGCCAAGCGCGTGATGTTGACCTATGAGATCCCGCTCTCCGAGGTCGTGATGGATTTTTATGACAAGATCAAGTCGCTTACGTCCGGATACGGATCACTCAACTATGAATTTATCGGGCACAAGCCCTCGGATCTTGTTAAAATGGACATCCTGATCAATGGCGAGCCCATCGATGCTTTGGCGGTGATCACCTGGAAAGAAAAGGCCTACCCGCGAGGCAAGGCTTTGGTGGAGAAACTCAAAGAGGTCGTTCCGAGGCAGATGTTCGAGGTGGTGATCCAGGCCGCGATCGGGGCTAAGATCATCGCCCGGGATTCGATCGCCGCCATCAAAAAAAACGTGACGGCCAAATGTTACGGCGGGGACATCACGCGCAAACGGAAACTCTGGGAAAAGCAAAAAGAAGGGAAGAAGCGCATGAAAAAGATCGGGAAGGTCGACCTTCCGCAAGAAGCGTTCATCAGCATTCTTAAGGTGGAATAATATGGAGCCCCATTTTTTTCAAACGGTTCAAAAATATTTGTGGATGCTTCCGGCGGGGCTGGTCGCGGCGTTCCTTTACCGGGGAAAGCTGGCCCATGAATGGCAATTCGCTCGGGCGCAGCCGAAGCAATGGCTTTTCGAGAAATGGAAGAATTGGGGCGAACCGCTTTTGATCGCGGCGATCCTGGCTATTTTTATCCGCACGTTCATTTTTGGTCCCTACAAAATTCCGACCGGTTCCATGAAACCAACCTTTATGGAAGAGGACAAAATCTTCGTTGATAAATTGAGTTATCGTTTTCACGCGCCCGATCGCGGGGATATCATCGTGTTCAAGTATCCGTTGGACCGGAAAAAAGATTTTGTGAAACGGCTCGCGGGACTTCCGGGGGAATCCCTCGAGATCCGAAAAGGGGTACTCCTTGTTGATGGGAGGCCGATGACCGATCCGCCGTTCTCCAGGAACACTTATTACAATGTTGAGGATTGGCAGTTCGGCAAGTCCGGCCAGGTGATCCGCGTGCCGGACGGCCAATATTTCGCCTTGGGAGACAATTCCGCGCATTCCGCCGACAGCCGCCAATGGGGATTTGTCCCGAAGAGCGATCTGGTGGGCAAAGCCTTTATGAT